>URDE01000043.1:0-14076 GCA_900546525.1 uncultured Collinsella sp. | reverse complement strand
AAAATCTTATATATAGAGACTTAGATTTGTGTATAAGATCGCGCAAAGCTGGCAACAATACATCTCGAACAACGTGAAGCCGCCCCGTAGGGCGGCCACCCCAAGAGAGGTGATTCCATGAGAATCGATAAGCTAGCAATGACGTCGCGCGAGGCGCTGCAGACCGCCATGAGCACGGCTGCCGACGCGCAGGCCGGCGCGGTGGAGCCGATTCACCTGCTGTCTGCCCTGCTCGGTGCCGGCGAGCGCAATATCTCGGTGATCATCGAGCGCATCGGTGCCGACCCGGCTCAGCTCGCACGCTCCACGCAGGATGCCATCGACCATGCGCCTAAGGTTTCGGGCGAGGGCCAGCGGATGGGTCTTTCCAATGAGCTCGTCCGCGTCATCGAGAAGGCCGAGAAGAAGGCCACCAAGATGGGCGACAGCTTTGTGGTGACCGAGCATCTGCTGATGGCACTTGCCGAGGACAAGGGTGAGGCCGGCCGCGTTCTGCGCGACGCCGGCGTGACCAAGGAGCGCATCGAGCAAGTCTACGAGGAGCTGCGTGGCGATGACCGCGTGACGTCTGCCGAGGACAAGACTCAGTTTGAGGCGCTGGAGCAGTACGGCCGCAATATCTGCGACCTTGCCCGCGCCGGCAAGCTCGACCCGGTCATCGGCCGTACCGACGAGATCCGTCGAACCATCCAGGTCCTGTCCCGCCGCACCAAGAACAACCCCGTGCTCATCGGTGAGCCGGGCGTCGGTAAAACGGCTATCGTCGAGGGCATCGCCCAGCGTATCGTGGCCGGCGACGTGCCGAGTACGCTGCGCGACCGCGACCTCATCGAGCTCGACATGAGCGCGCTGGTCGCCGGCGCCAAGTACCGCGGTGAGTTCGAGGACCGCTTGAAGGCCGTGCTCAAGGAGGTACAGAAGTCCGAGGGCAAGGTCATCCTGTTCATCGATGAGCTCCACACCATCGTGGGCGCGGGTGCCACCGAGGGCTCCATGGACGCCGGCAACATCCTCAAGCCGGCGCTCGCCCGTGGCGACCTGCATGCGATCGGCGCGACCACGCTCGACGAATACCGCAAGTACATCGAGAAGGACGCGGCGCTCGCCCGTCGTTTCCAGACCGTGATGGTCTCCGAGCCCACCGTCGAGGACACCATCTCGATCCTGCGTGGCCTCAAGGAGAAGTACGAGATCTTCCACGGCGTGCACATTACCGATAGCGCGCTCGTGGCCGCCGCCGACCTCTCCGATCGCTACATTGCCGACCGCTTCCTGCCCGACAAGGCCATCGACCTGGTCGATGAAGCCGCAAGCCGCCTGCGCATGGAGCTCGACAGCATGCCGGTCGAGATCGACGCAACCACGCGTCAGCTCACCCAGCTGCAGATCGAGGAGCAGGCGCTCATGAAGGAGACCGACGATGCCTCCAAGGAGCGTCTGGAGGCCCTGCGCCAAGAGATTGCCGAGGTCCAAGAAAAGCTCAACGTGCAAAAGGCCGGCTGGCTCAACCAGAAGAACGCCATCGACCACGTGCAGGAGCTCAAGGGTCAGCTCGACGAGGCCAAGAGCGAAGAGGAGCGCGCGACGCGCAACGGCGACCTGGGCCGTGCGTCCGAGCTGCGCTACTCCGTGATTCCTGGCCTGCAGCAGCAGATTCAGGATTCCGAGGCTGCGCTCGAGGCACAAAAGCAGCAGGACGGCGAGGGCCTCAACGAACAGGTGACCTCCGATGAGATCGCCGAGGTCGTGAGCGCTTGGACCGGCGTGCCCGTGTCCAAGATGATGCAGGGCGAGCTCGACAAGCTGAAGGGCCTGGAGGGCGAGCTGCATAAGCGCGTCATCGGCCAGGACGAGGCCGTCTCCGCCGTTGCCGCAGCTGTGCGCCGCAGCCGTGCGGGCCTCTCCGATCCGGACAAGCCCATCGGCAGCTTCTTCTTCTTGGGCCCCACCGGCGTGGGCAAGACCGAGCTCGCCAAGGCGCTTGCCGAGTGCCTGTTCGATGACGAGCGCGCGCTCGTGCGTATCGACATGTCCGAGTACATGGAGAAGTTCAGCGTCCAGCGTCTGATCGGTGCGCCCCCGGGATACGTGGGCTACGACGAGGGCGGCCAGCTCACCGAGGCCGTACGCCGTCGCCCCTACTCCGTGATCTTGCTCGACGAGATGGAGAAGGCCCATCCGGATGTCTTTAACGTGCTGCTGCAGGTGCTCGACGACGGCCGTTTGACCGACGGTCAGGGTCGCCAAGTGTCCTTTAAGAACACGATTATCATCATGACGTCTAACGTGGGCTCCAAGGCTATCGCTGAGCTTTCCGGCAAGGACGAGGAGGAGATGCGCCATCAGGTCAACGCGGCCATGGCTCAGACCTTCCGCCCCGAGTTCCTCAACCGTATCGACGATATCGTGGTGTTCCATCCGCTCGGCATGGCGCAGATCGAGAAGATCGTCGACATCCAGCTCGCCGACGTCCGCGCGCGTCTGGCCAAGGAGCGCATGACGCTTGCCATCACCCCGGCGGCCAAGCAGATGCTCGCCGTGGGCGGCCTGGACCCGGTCTTTGGCGCCCGTCCGCTCAAGCGTCTGGTCCAGCGCGAGGTCGTGGATGCCATCGCCGCCGCTATCATCGACGGCACGGTGCGCGAGGGCGATCAGGTGACGGTCGATGTCGACAAGGACGGCGGCTTTACTGTCGTGTGCGACAATACGCCGGCGGCCACCTACGAGGTCCCCGACGCCGAGTAGATTTTTGGGAGATGCCTTAAAACCTGCCAGTCGTCTCTAAACGCCAAGGGCGGCGGATCCAATTGGGTCCGCCGCCCTTTTTCGTGCGACAATCGATGATGTTGAACGGATGCGATGCAAGGAGCTATGCAGATGAAAGACGAGAACAAGACGAACGCACCGGCGGCTGAGGCAGTGCCCGCCGCACCCAAGCCTGCGCCTAAACCGGCGCCCAACCCGCGCGACCCCTACATCCGCGCCGAGAACGAGGACGACGACGGCTACGATCCCTACAGCGATCGCCGCCCCGAGCGCGAGCCGATGTTCGAAGCCGACCCGTGGCGCTGAGTGCCACCCAAAAGGCCGCCAATAAGTTGCGGTGAAATAGGGACTGTTTTGCAGTTTGATCAGCAAAAACCGTCCCTATTCCACCGCAACTGCGTTAGGGATGTGGATGTCGGGCGGCTGTCTTCGGGCTGGCTAGTCCTGGGCCTTGATGCTCGGCAGGAGAATCTGGGCGAGGTAGTCGGTCTCGAGTTTGGTGGCGGCGTCTGCGTTGCCGTCTTTGCCAACCAGGTCGTTCTTGATCTGGCTATAGGTGTAGCGGTTGCCGGTCGTAAGCTCGACAAGCTCAATGGCCGTGTCCATGGGGTAGGTTGACACGGGGTTCTGCGTCCGTCCGTTGATGGTCTGGGGCACCACGTACGGATAGACGGGGCCGCTGGCGTAGACGGTATAACCGTTGCCTAGATTGGCCGCACCCAAAACCGTATCGCCTTCATCGGGCGTAAAGCTCTCGCCCTCGCGCACCGCGACGAGCGTCACGAGCGGCGTATTGGCGTCGTCGCCCAGATAGATGCATAGCGTGCTTCCGTTTTGCCAAGTTGCGACCTTGCCGTACCACTCGACGGGAATATCGAGCTGGTAGAGGTCGGTTGCCTTGTGGCGAGCGTCAGCATCACGGGACGCCTGTGCCTTTTGCGCGCTCACGGCATTGACGGCGGCGTCGCGCCGCGCGGTTGCTGCCTGCTGGAGCACTTTGGCAGCCGCGGCGGAGCTCGCACCGCCCTCCTCGGCATACTTGGCGGCGGCATCGATCTGGTCGTCAGTCACCGTGTCGGCCGAAGGCACCTTGATCTTAAAGGTGGCCTGGGCACTTAAATCCTGTCCATCGCTCTTAATGGTGACCTGCGCCTTGGTGGTCGGGACGGTGTAGACGGTGCCGTCGGCCGCGATGGGGGAGGCGGCGATGGAGAGCGTGTAATCGCCAGGCAGCAGCTTAATACCGCGACCATGCTCGTCAACGTAGAGCGTCTCGCTCACAGAAGAGCCGTCAGAATCCTGCCCGCTCACCTGCACGGGAATCTTGGAGCCAGTTGAGCAGTCGAGGCCCGCGGCATGCACGCCAATCTGCACCGACATCATCGTGTGGGCATTGGCGGCGACAGCGGCAGCCTGCTCTTGCTGATATCCGTTCCAGGCAGCATAGCCTGCACCGCCGGCGACGAGCGCGACGGCCACGACACCGGCGACCATCAGATTGCGGCGCTTGGGCGACATCTTGCGATGGCGAACCTCGGCCTCGCGTGCTGAGGGAACGGACGGTAGGGGGATATCGCCCATGGCGATGGTCTCGTCCACGGCAGGCGCAGAGCCCAGGCCGGGAAGCTCGCGGGTCAGCGAATCCTCGGCCGGCAAGCTGTCGAGCAAGATGGTTTCCTCGCTCGTGTCGGATTCGGGCTGGTCGTCGGCCTCGCTTTCGGTGCCTTCGTGATCTGCCTCATCCTCGGCAGGCTCAACGTCGCCTGCATCCTGATCATCGGATTGCGCCTCGGTTTCCGGCTCATCCTGCACATCAACGCCCGAATCGTCAAACGCAATCTCATCAAGTGAAATCCGGTCTAGGCTCTCCAGGGCTTCGGCACACGCTTCTGCATCTTGGGCCGCATCCTCTTGGCCCATCGTCTCATCATTCATACATCCCCCAAGCTCAATATCGGGACAACAATGTACCCAAAATTGGGGTCACATAGAGCTGTCAGGCGGTTGGAAATCTGATTTTATCTGTGAGAGAGGTTTTGCATATGTGCGTGAATGCGCGCAACAACAAAAAGCCCCGGAAAGCGGGCGAATCGCTTTCCGGGGCTGCGCATGACGCGCGATTGCGGCATCGGCTAAGTTTGCCTACATCCAAATGTGGACGGAATAAACATGTTACTCGGCGTGTGCGTAATCCACCTTGGCGCGGCGAGCGGTAGCCTTCTCCCAATCGCTGGTGCCCTCAAAGACATCCTGCTTGTAGGGATTGCGGCCGAGCTTCTTGGCACGGTAGGCGATGTAGATGATCGCGGCGACGTTGGCGACCAGTGCGGCGATCGAGACCGCGGTGGCGGCGCCGGGGTCGAGCGTGGAGTGGGTCACAAAGATGGACTCCTCCTGGAAGTACGGGAACACCTGGGCAAACATGCACCAAATGGCCAGCGTAAAGGCGCGGTTCTGGATCCAGCCGCCCTTGTTCCAGATAAAGGCGGCGACGGTGGGCGCCAGCAGCAGCGCAAAGCCGCAGAACCAGGAGTGGGTGGGCAGGCAGTTGTAGGTGTAGCAGAAGTTCCAGATATCGTAGGCGATGATGTAGACCCAGGTCATGTCGGGCCACAGCATATCGGTCTGATCCTCGGAGGCGTAGACGCTCCACCAACCGGTCATGCAGAAGATGTTGATGATACCGGCGATGCCGTTGAACACGTTGTTCCAGCCGGCCAGCTGCGTAGCACCTTCGGAGGTGACCCAAGTGGACTGGCCCAGGACAAAGAAGTGATAGGCGCTCTCAAAGTCGGACACGACGGCGATCATGATGTTGATGGCGACGATCACAAACGGCCACGCGCGGAACCAATGCGCCTTGCCGATCTTTCCCCACTGGTACTTAATGGCAATGAAGCCCCAGCAACCGGCGAGCGCCGCGTATACCTTGGCGTAGTGGAACCAGCTGTTCTGGTACACATGGGTGGGGTTGGTGAGCGCCCACTCGGCACCCTGTGAGACGCCGATGGCGATGGCGACGCAGTAGATGGTCATGGCCAGCGGAGCCACGCCAAAGATGATTGCCGCGCCCAGCTTGGTGCGGCGGCCGACTTCGTTGAGCACGATCAGGCCAATAAAGACCATGGCCCAGCCGGCCCAGTGGATAAGGGTATCGCTACCCCAAACATCGAACAGCATGCTGCTCTCCTTTCACACGCCCGCGGCCCCTCTTCTGATCGCGGGCAGTTTGGCCAAATGTCGTCAGTTCTGGGGCTTGCGCTCCGGATACTTGGCGGTATAGCCCTCGATGTGGAGTGTCGAGGCGATGATTTCCTTGACCGTTTCATCGGGCACATCGGGGTGCGTGCGGATATACATCAAAAGACCCATGATGAGGGTGTAGAACGTCTCGTAGACATGGTCGATGCGTAGCTCATGATGGGCGACAAAATCCACTACGGTGGTGTCACAGATATACTGCGCCACGCGCTGGACCACGTTATGCAAAAAGCCGCCGTAGAGCGCGCCGCTGCTCGAGGTAAGCGTGCTCGGCAGCTCGTGGCCGCTGGCGACCAGGCGCTTAAAGAGCGGGGCGACGGTGTCGAGCGCGCCCTCGATATCACCGACGGTGCGGTCGGCGTTCCACCGCTCGAGTTCGGAGATAAAGCCGTCGATCGCCTCGTCCATAACAGCGGTGACGGCGGCGTCCATATCGGCAAAGTAGTGGTAGAACAATGAACGCGTGCAGCCGGCTCGCTTGGTCACGGCCGATACCGATAGGTGGGACACGCCCAGCTCGGAGCTTACGGTGCGCACGGCATCGAGGATCTCGCGACGGCGTTCGTCGCCCGTCAGGCGCTTTGCCGCGCTATCGGATGCGGGGACGGCGTCGGCCACAGAGGTGTTCGCTGCGTTACTGCTCATGTGCTTGCCGCCTTTCATCCGTTTGAGCCTGACCGTTCGCCTAACAGTCTTGAATATTGTTGACGGTTCGTCAATACTGTTTTTGACACAATGTCAACAATAACGGGTGAACGGCGTGGGGGCATGTCGAGCCCGTAAAAAGAGGGGCGCTGCGTGCCTGCCAGGCTGCGACAAGAGAAGGGACGACTATGATTCTCAACGGACCGGGGATTAGCTACACCGAGCCCGATATCGGTGCGGAGTTTGTGCCGCCGCTGCCGGAGCATCCGCGCGAGGCCATCGTCAAACTGTGCGAGCACTGCACTAACCGCCTGCTGCATCGCGACGAGCTGCTGGGCTACGAGTACTGGTCGTTTGCCGAGGCCGCGACTGACGAGCAGGCCGAGGTACTCTGCAAGATGAAGATGCGCCGTCCCTACACGCTGCCCGAGATGGTCAAGCTCACCGGCATGCCCGAGGCCCAGATCGAGAAGATGCTCGACGACATGAGCTACACGGGCTTGCTCGAGTACAACTGGGAAAACCCCGAGCGCGCCAAGCAGTGGGTGCTGCCCATGCTGGTGCCGGGTTCTGCCGAGTTCCTCAACATGCGCGTGAGCCAGCTCGAGGAGCATCCGGTCTATGCTAAGTTCTTTGAGCAGGCGTCTAAGGGACCGCTGTCCAAGGCCACGCCGATGGTGCCGCCCGGCGGCGCTGGCATCGGCATGCACGTCATTCCGGTCGAGAAGGCTATCGATGCTTCGAGCACCTCGGTGCCGATCGAGCATATCGAGCATTGGCTCGACAAATACGAGGGCAAGTATGCCGCCAGTACCTGCAGCTGCCGCGCGAGCCGTCGCGTGATGGGCGAGGGCTGCGCCGACGACCCCGCCGACTGGTGCATCGCCGTGGGCGATATGGCCGACTATGTGGTTGAGACCGACCGCGGCCACTATGTGACGCGCGAGGAGGTCTACGACATCTTGCGCCAGGCCGAGGACAACGGCTTTGTGCACCAGATCACCAATATCGACGGCGAGAACAAAATCTTCGCCATCTGCAACTGCAACGTCAACGTGTGCTACGCCCTGCGCACCTCGCAGCTGTTCAACACGCCCAACCTGTCGCGCTCGGCCTATGTCGCCAAGGTCGAGAAGGACAAGTGCGTGGCCTGCGGTCGCTGCGTTGAGGTGTGCCCGGCCGGTGCCGCCAAGCTCGGCCAGAAGCTCTGCAGCAAAAAGGCCGGCGGACAGGTGCCCGAGTATCCGCGCCAGGAGCTGCCCGATGCCACCAAGTGGGACCACACCAAGTGGTCGCCCAACTACCGCAACGATAACCGTATCGAGACGCACAAGTCCGGCACCGCGCCCTGCAAGACGGCCTGCCCCGCGCACGTTGCCGTTCAGGGCTACTTAAAGCTTGCGGCGCAGGGCCGCTATGACGAGGCGCTGGCGCTCATCAAGCGCGAGAACCCGCTGCCCGCTATCTGCGGGCGTGTGTGCAATCGCCGCTGCGAGGATGCCTGCACCCGTGGTCGCGTGGATGCCGCCGTGGCTATCGACGAGGTCAAGAAGTTTATCGCCCAGCGCGATCTGGATGCCGCGACCCGCTATGTCCCGCCCGTGGTGACGCCGACACGCGCTGGCGGCTTCGATCAGAAGATCGCCATCATCGGTGCCGGCCCGGCCGGTCTGTCCTGCGCTTTTTATCTGGCCGAGAAGGGCTACAAGCCCGTCGTGTTCGAGAAGAACGAGCGCCCGGGCGGCATGCTCACCTATGGCATTCCCAGCTTTAAGCTGCAGAAGGACGTTATCGAGGCCGAGGTCGAGGTCATTCGCCTGATGGGTGCCGAGTTCCGCTATGGCGTGGAGGTCGGTCGCGATGTGACGCTCGACGAGCTGCGCGAGCAGGGCTTTAAGGCCTTCTATGTGGCTATTGGCTGCCAGGGCGGCCGCCTTGCCGGTATTCCGGGCGAGGATGCCGAGGATGTGACCGTAGCTGTTGACTTCCTTCGCGAGGTCAACAACGGCAAGATCGACACGCTGCCCGGCCGCACCATCGTGGTGGGCGGCGGCAACGTGGCTATCGACGTCGCGCGCAACGCCTGCCGCCTGGGTTCCGAGCACGTTGAGATGTTCTGCCTGGAGAGCGAGGCCCAGATGCCCGCCAGCGAGGAGGAGCGTCGCGAGGCCGTTGAAGACGGCGCCCACATCAGCTGCGGCTGGGGTCCCAAGGAGGTTCACCTGGATGAGGCCGGCCATGTGTGCGGTATCACCTTCAAGCGCTGCACGCGCGTCTTTGACGACGAGGGCCGTTTTGCGCCCGAGTACGACGAGAACGATCTGCGTCGTGTCGATGCCGACCGTGTAGTCATGTCGATTGGCCAGTCCATTGTGTGGGGCGACCTGCTGGCTGGCTCCAAGGTGGAGCTCGGCCGCGGCCAGGGCGTCCTTGCCGATCCCCAGACCTATCAGACCGCCGAGCCCGACATCTTTGTGGGCGGCGACGTCTACACCGGTCCGAGCTTTGCCATCGACGCCATCGCCGCCGGTCACGAGGCCGCCGTGTCCATCCATCGCTTTGTGCAGCCGGGATCCACGCTCACCATCGGCCGCAATCAGCGTCGCTACACCGCGCTCGACCGCGACGATGTCGTGATCGAGAGCTACGACAACGCGAGCCGCGAGGTGGCGCATGTCGACCGCGAGCGCGAGAAGGCTGCGCCGTTTAGCGAGTACGTCGAGACCTTTACCGAGGAGCAGGTGCGCACCGAGACCGCCCGCTGCTTGGGCTGCGGTGCCTCGATCGTCGATCCCAACAAGTGCATCGGCTGCGGCCTGTGCACCACCAAGTGCGCGTTCGACGCCATCCATCTGGATCGCGACCGCCCCGAGTGCTCCACGATGGTCAAATACGAGCAAAAGCTCCCAAGCCTCGGCAAGTACGCGCTCAAGCGCGCCATCAAGATCAAATTCGGGAAGAAGTAAGAAACGCAACAAGCAGGAGAACGGCGCAGAGAGCGGTTGGACAGCGAGCGAGTCCCAGGCGTGGCGAGGTGCCTTGAAAGAGGAGGGCATAGGGCTTTTGCCCATGCCCGACGATTGAAAGGCAGATCGCCCGTCTGGGGCTCGCGCAGCGTCAAGCCGACCGCCGTTCGGTAGAACGGCGGAAGGAAATAAATGCACGAGCTCGGAATCGTTTACCACATCATTCGCGATGTCGAGAACGTGGCGCGCGCCAATGGCGTGCGTCGCGTTTCGAGCGTCACGCTGCTGTTGGGCGAGGTCTCGGGCGTCGTTCCCGACTTGCTGCTCGACGCTTGGCGCTGGGCGGCAGATAAAAAGCCCATCACGCAGGGCGCGGAGCTTATTGTGGAGCCCGTCGAGGCCGTGACGCATTGCGAGGCATGCGGCCGCGACTACGCGACGGTCGAGCACGGCAAGACCTGCCCCCATTGCGGTAGCGGCGAGACATACCTGCTGCAGGGTCAGGGGGTCATGATTAAGCAGATCGAGACCCCCGACGAGGACCCGGCAGGCGCTGTCCCCGATGACCCCTCCGACGCCCCCGATGCCGTCGACGCCGCCAACCCCCTCCACATCGTCTAACCCCTAGTCGTTGGGGACGTCACCAACGACTACTTGCGCTAGAACATAAGTCACGAAAATGGTCAAGTCATGTCTGTTTAAACAAAATAGCAGTAGTACAAGTACATTCGCACTTGCTTAAAATCGTTATTAATGAACAGCCTGCTTGTATCTGTAAAGTACATGGCTTGATGAGTGACGCTTTGGCGGGTAATGAGTCGAAAAGCAGCAACGTAATCAATTTGTAACAAACTTAGACGTTTAAACAAATAATCCAACCTTTTGCAGATTTAGTTATACTTCCACAAACCAAACAGGTATACTCCTTTCATGTCGTGTAGGAATTACGTAGACAAAAAGGAGGTTATGTGATGGTAAGTATTGTTCTTGCTAGCCACGGGGACTTGGCAGCTGGAATCAAGCAGACGGGCTCGATGGTCTTTGGCGATCAGCCGTCTGTGGCCGTGGTCTCGCTCGAGCCGAGCATGGGCCCCGACGACTTCCGTGCTAAGGTCGAGGAAGCAGTCGCTTCCTTCGACGACCAGGAGCAGGTGCTCTTCCTCGTTGATCTGTGGGGCGGCACGCCGTTCAACCAGATCAGCGGGCTCATCGAGGGCCACGATTCCTGGGCTATCGTCACCGGTGTCAACCTGCCTATGCTCATCGAGGCATATTCGCAGCGCTTTGACGCAAAGAACACTGCACATGCGATCGCAAAACATCTCGTGACTGAGGCTAAGGCTGGCGTGCGCGTCAAGCCCGAGTCTCTGGAGCCCGAGGAGAAGAAGCCGGCTACGGCCGCCGCTGCTCCTGCAGGCGCCATCCCTCCGGGAACGGTCATCGGCGACGGGCACATCAAGATTGCCCACGTCCGTATCGACACCCGTCTGCTTCATGGTCAGGTGGCCACCACGTGGACCAAGCAGATCAACCCCAACCGCATCATCGTGGTTTCCGACGGCGTTGCTCACGACGAGCTCCGCAAGACCATGATCGAGCAGGCTGCCCCTCCGGGAGTCCATGCCAACGTCGTTCCCATCAAGAAGATGGCCGAGGTCGTCAAGGACACGCGCTTTGGTGGCACCAAGGCCATGCTGCTCTTCGAGAACCCGCAGGATCTGCTCAAGGCCATCGAGGCCGGCGTCGACATCAAGGAAGTCAACATCGGTTCCATGGCTCACTCCAAGGGCAAGGTCGTCGTCACCAACGCCGTCGCTATGGGCGATGACGACGTTAAGACCCTCGAGGCCCTCAAGGCCAAGGGCGTCAAGTTCGAGGTCCGCAAGGTTCCTTCGGATGCCTCCGAGGATCTCGACGCAATGTTGAAGAAAGCTAAGGCCGAACTGGCCGCTCAAGCATAGTAAAGGAGGGTCCGATACATGTCTGCAATCACTATTCTGCTTGTTGCGATTGTCGCGTTGCTTGCCGGTATGGAAGGCGTTCTGGATGAGTTCCAGTTCCATCAGCCGCTCGTGGCATGCACGCTTATCGGTCTCGTAACCGGTCACCTTCAGGAGGGCATCCTCCTGGGCGGTTCGCTCCAGATGATGGCCCTTGGCTGGGCTAACGTCGGCGCCGCCGTCGCGCCTGACGCCGCTCTGGCCTCGGTCGCTTCTTCGATCATCATGGTGCTCGCCCTCAACGGCGGCACCACTGATTCGGCCAAGGCCGTTACCGCGGCCATCGCCGTCGCCGTCCCGCTGTCGGTCGCTGGTCTGTTCCTGACCATGATCTGCCGTACCATTGCTACCGCTATCGCTCACGCCATGGACGGTTGCGCCGAGAAGGGCGACTTCTCCGGCATCGAGCGCTGGCAGTACGCTGCCATCCTCATGCAGGGCCTTCGTATCGCCATCCCGGCAGTACTTCTGTGCGTTATCCCGGCCGAGGCTGTTACCAACGCGCTTAACGCTATGCCCGACTGGCTGTCCGGCGGCATGGCCGTCGGCGGCGGCATGGTCGCTTCCGTCGGTTACGCCATGGTCATCAACATGATGGCCACCAAGGAGACCTGGCCGTTCTTCATCCTCGGCTTTGTCCTTGCTGCCATCCCTCAGCTCACGCTGATCGCCCTTGGCCTCATCGGCATCTCCCTTGCCCTCATCTACCTTGGCCTTAAGGATCTGGCCAAGCAGGGTGGCGGCACGGGCGGTGGCTCCGGCGACCCGCTCGGCGACATTCTGAACGATTACGAGTAGGAGGGGAGTGATACATATGGCAGAGAACAAGATTCAGCTCACCAAGGCTGACCGTAAGAAGGTTTGCTTCCGTCATCAGTTCCTTCAGGGCTCGTGGAACTACGAGCGTATGCAGAACGGCGGCTGGTGCTTCGCAATGATCCCTGCGATCAAGAAGCTCTACACCAGCAAGGATGACCAGATTGCCGCGCTTAAGCGCCACCTGGAGTTCTATAACACCCACCCCTATGTTTCCGCCCCCGTCATTGGCGTTACCCTCGCCCTCGAGGAGGAGCGCGCCAACGGTGCTCCGATCGATGACGTCGCCATCCAGGGCGTCAAGGTCGGTATGATGGGCCCGCTCGCCGGCGTCGGTGACCCCGTTTTCTGGTTCACCCTTCGCCCGATTCTGGGCGCTCTGGGCGCTTCCCTGGCCATGTCCGGCAGCATCGTCGGTCCGTTGCTGTTCTTCTTCGCGTGGAACATCATCCGTTACGCTTTCCTGTGGTACACACAGGAGTTTGGCTACAAGGTCGGCTCCTCTATCGCCAAGGACCTCTCCGGCGGTCTGATGGGCAAGGTCACCGAGGGCGCTTCCATCCTGGGTATGTTCATCATCGGCGCCCTGGTCGAGCGCTGGGTGTCCATTTCCTTCACCCCGATCGTCTCCACGGTCAAGCAGTCTGCTGGCGCCTTTATCGACTGGGCTAGCCTGCCTTCCGGTTCCGAGGGTATCAAGGAAGCGCTGACGATGTACAACTCCGTCGGTGCTACCGCCCTTGATCAGATGAAGGTCACCACGCTCCAGGGTAACCTCGATCAGCTCATCCCCGGCCTTGCCGCCGTGTGCCTGACCCTGCTGGTCTGCAAGCTCCTCAAGAAGAAGGTTAGCCCGATCGTCATCATTCTGGCTCTCTTCGCCGTCGGCATCATCGGTCGCTTCTGCGGCTTCATGTAAGCACGCTTCGGCTTAAGACCGAGAGTTGCTAGGTAAGGGCTTTTGAGCCATTGAAACGGACCGCACCCGGTGGGTACACTGGATGCGGTCCGATTGTTTTAATTGGAGGGCGAGGCGCGTATGGCGCAATCTCAGAACAGCACGGTCGATTTGGCAACGCCGGCAACCTGCCTGATGGGGCTTACCAGCCACGGTAACGTGATGGTGGGCAATAAGGCGTTCGAGTACTATAACGAGCGCAATCCCGAGGATTATATTCAAATCCCGTGGGACGAGGTCGACTATATTGCCGCCGAGGTTTTGCGCGGCACCAAGAAGATTACGCGTTTTGCCATCTTCACCAAGGACAACGGTCACTTTACGTTTTCGACGCGCGACGACAAAGAGACGCTTCGCGCGGTCCGCAAGTACGTCGACGAGGATAAGCTCGTGCGTTCGCCCGACTTTATCGATGTGACCGCCAAGGGCGCCAAGAGCATCCCCTCCGTCATCAAAGGCCTCTTCCACAAAGGCAACTAGCTCCTCATAAGTTGCGGTGAAATAGTTTCTAAATACGGCTTTAGATGCTTCAGACAGGAACTATTCCACCGCAACTTCGAAGTCTAGTCATGCGACGTATGGCGATGCAGTAAATCTGCTACACTAGTACAACATGCCTCCGTAGCTCAGGGGATAGAGCACCGCTCTCCTAAAGCGGGTGTCG
>URDE01000042.1:0-14253 GCA_900546525.1 uncultured Collinsella sp. | reverse complement strand
GCCAGTCTTTTCGACCTGATCGCCAACCATTACAGCATCGCAACCGGTATTGAGAAGCTCAAAATCACCGCAGGAATAGCGGGGCTCCAAGAAGCAAACCTTCTCGGTTATATCGTTGGAGCCCCCGTGAGCGTTGTCGAGCACGTCACATATGCCTGCGATGAAATGCCGCTCCACTATTCAAAAACCGTTTGGCGAGCAGACGCATCGTCCTTCGAGTTCAGCATCTCAAAAGATGGACGCCTTCTCTAGCCCAAAATCCCCAGGACGCCGAGCACAATACCCGCAGCGAGAATGCCCACAATCTGCCAAATAATTTTGACCTGTTTCTTATTGCAAAGACACATGATCCCGAACGCGCAGAGCGGCAAAAGAGCCGGGAATATCCCATCGAGCGTTTCCTGCAACTTAAACGCGGTGTCGCCGAAGTTAAGAGCGAGCGGAGTGGTAACTGCAACGGTGGTCGCCACCATTCCACCAACTACCATTAGTCCCACAATCGCCAGGCCGGACGTAACTTTGTGCATTACATCAGAATCGTTCAGCTTCGAAATCATGCCACTGCCAAGCGAATAACCATACTGAAGCCCAAACCAGCGGATCAGGATCGTTGGGACATTATAAAGAAGCAGGAACAGGATTGGGCCGAGCAGACTGCCCGAAAGGCAAAGTCCTGTCACAACGCCCGTCGCAATCATGCGAAGCGTACTGGCAATCAGTGAATCTCCAATACCGGAAAGCGGAGCCATAAGCGATGCTTTCATGGCGTTAATTGAGGCGGTGTCAAAGTCCTGATTGTTGGCGTTCTCCTCCTCCATGGAGGCCACAATGCCGGCGACCAGAGGATTAAACGTAACTTGAATATTGTAGAACTCAAGATGACGCTTATATGCCTCGATCCGGTCTTCAGGCTTATCGTATAACCGCTTGATTACCGGAATCATGTCGTAGCAGAAACCAACGTTCATTTGTCGGTCAAAGCTCCACATGATGTTGAGTGGAAAGCTACGCCAAAATAACGCCTTTAAGTCTTTCTTGGTTATTCTCTTATCGGTCGATTTATTTGACTCCGGCGAGAGCTCAAGAACATCATTAGAATTCGTTGTCATCGTCAACCTCCTTAGCGACCGCCGCACTGGCAGGCATAAAAATGTGAGCCATATTGAGAATCCCAATCAGGATCAGCGAAAACGCCACGATACCGATCGTCGGAATGTTTAGATAGGCACTCAGCAAGAAGCCTCCAAAGAATAGGAAGCTCAGCTCCTTGGTGGACAGGATTGACATAAGCTGCGCAAATCCAAGCGCGGGCAGAATACCCGTTGCGATCGTAAGCCCATTCGTAAGCCAATCAGGAATGGCGTCAATCAGTGCCTGAACAGCATCATTTCCAACGTAAAAAGCCACGCCGCAAATCAAGCCAAGCGCAATGATGTAGAGAATTCCATTGGTCCACATAGCGGCTGCAATCGTTTTGGGGTCGTCTTTTTCGGCGCCACGATCAGCCCAGACAGCCATAGGAGGCGTAACAACGCTATACATAAGGCTGTCAAACATGCCGGCAAGCACCGCAGTGGGCATAGCAATAGTCAGAGCGGTCTCGGGACCCGCACCCATAGTAATCGCAAAGGCTGTTCCCAAAACTGAACCAACAATTACGTTGGGCGGCACGGCAGCACCAACCTGCCAGACCCCCATGAACGCGAGTTCGAGCTGGAAACCAACAATAATGCCAGTCGGAATATCACCCAAAAAAATACCGACAATCGCTCCGAGGACAATCGGCCGCTCGACCATCGCAGTACCGAGTAAATAATCCGATTGACCTATCGCAGCGGCAAGACCAACCAGAAAAGCTTGAAGCAGCATATTTCTCCCTCTTCCTACAAATCAAAACTTGTTACGATGCGTTTTTTCTCGCTAGCAACCTGCCTTACCTCGAATTCGATTCCATCAGCCATGGCTTTCTTAATTTCATTAATATCGGATTGGGAAAGGCGCACAGCAGGGCCAAGCTCCTTTACGCTATCCCCCAACGGTCGAGCGCCGCCTAAATTCACAGACGTTATTTTTGGACACGCACGCGCAACTTCACAGGCGTCATGTACATTTCCCGCAACAACAATTAGCTCGTATTTATCCACCGCGCTTCCGTTAAGGGCCACGATGGAATCTTCTACACTTTTGACAACCAATTTGGCATCAGCGGGTTTTGCAATTCGCAGCACTTGAATTCGCTCTTTGCTTGCGGCGTACTCATCTGAAACCACAAGAATAGCGTTTGCTTCAAGCGTTGGATACCAAGAGAACACGGTCTGCCCATGCACTAACCGGCTATCGACGCGACACAGTTTAATCATTTTGCCCCTTTCTCGACTTGAACACAGACAGTCATCCTTGACTGCTAATGGCATATTACGTCATATGACGTAATATGCCATTACATAATATCTTGAACGGTTGAATATCACCGCTAAATGGTATTTATCTCTAAAAACAGGAGGTGCAATCCGTCTAGACACAGTGCGTCGGGGCAAGAGGGGCCGAGTTTCCTCCTGAGCGACTCTGCTTGCAGCCGGAGCGAAAGGGGGAAACTCGGCCCCTCCCACCCCGGCCGGCCAGGTCAACTACACCGTGTACTGCGGCAGGTCCTGCAGGGCGATGACGTCCATGCCCATGTCGTTGGCGCTACCGTGACCCTGCTGGTCCTCACGCACCGCCTCGATGGCGCTCACGTACGTGTTGGCGGCAGACATCGCCGTCACGCAGGTCACGCCGCGGCGCACCGCCTCGGTACGCAACAGGTAGCCGTCGCCACGAGAACCCGGGCCGTACGGCGTGTTGATGATTACCGCAATCTTGCCATCGGCGATCAGGTCACCGATGTTGGGACGCTCGCCGTCGTGCGGACCGCTGATCTTCTCCACGACCTCGCAGGTCACGTTGCCGCCGCGCAGCACGCGCGCCGTGCCCTCGGTGGAGCAGATGTCAAAGCCCAGGTAACGCAGGATACGGGCGACCGAAAGGATGTGGCGCTTGTCTCGGTCGCACACGCTGATGAACACCTTGCCGCTGCTGGGATCGGGCAGCTTGTAGTCAATCGCCAGCTGCGTCTTGGCGTATGCCTCGGGGTAGCTCTTGGCGATACCCATGACCTCGCCCGTCGACTTCATCTCGGGCCCCAGGATAACGTCAGCACCGGGGAAACGACCCCAGGGCATAACGGCTTCCTTCATGCAGAACCAATCGAGCTGACGCTCGTCGCTCGGCAGGCCCAAGCTCGCAATGGAATCGCCCGCCATGATACGCGCCGCGCACTTGGCCAGCGGCATGCCGGTGGCCTTGGAGATAAACGGCACTGTGCGGCTGGCACGCGGGTTGGCCTCGATCACGTAGACGGTCTCGCCCTTGATGGCGTACTGCACGTTGACCAGGCCGCGTACGCCCAGCGCCATCGCGATGCGACGCGTGGTCTCGCGAAGCTTTGCCTGCAGGCTCTCGCTAAAGCTGAACGGCGGGATGCAGGTCGCGGAGTCGCCAGAGTGGATACCGGCCTCCTCGATATGCTCCAGAATGCCGCCAATGTAGACCTCTTCGCCATCGCACAGGGCGTCGACATCGGACTCGATCGCACCCTCCAGGAAGCGGTCCAGGTACACCGGGTAGTCGGGGCTAATGCGCGCGGCCTCGGCCATGTAATCGCGCAGGTGCTCGGCATCGTAGGCGATCATCATGCCGCGGCCGCCCAGCACGTAGCTCGGACGTACCAGCAGCGGGTAGCCAATGTGTGCGGCAACGGCCTCGGCCTCCTCAAACGAGGTGGCCTGACCCGCCGGCGGGTACATGATGCCCAGCTTGTCGAGCAGGGCGGCAAAACGCTCGCGATCCTCGGCAAAATCGATGGCGTCGGGCTTGGTACCCATAATGTTCACGCCGCTCTCCTCGAGCATGCGCGCCAGCTTAAGCGGGGTCTGGCCGCCGAGCGTCACCACGACGCCGTCGGGACGCTCGACATCGATAACGTCCATGACGTCCTCGTAGGTGAGCGGCTCAAAGTAAAGGCGGTCGGACGTGTCGTAGTCGGTCGAAACGGTCTCGGGATTGCAGTTGACCATGATGGTCTCGAAGCCGCGGGCCGCCAGCGCGTAGCTCGCGTGCACGCAGCAGTAGTCAAACTCGATACCCTGGCCAATGCGGTTGGGACCGGCGCCCAGGATCATCGCCTTGGGCTTGTCCGCCGGCGTGGTCTCGTCGGGAGCCACGCACTTCTTGGCATCCGGACTCGTGCGGTAGATGTTCTCGTACGTCTTGTAGTGGTACTCCGTGGCGCTCGAGAACTCCGCAGCGCAGGTATCGACCGTCTTCATGCTGGGAACCACGCCCAGGCCCTTGCGATAGGCGCGCACAAAGCGCTCGTCCGAGCTGGTCAGCGCGGCGATCTCGGCGTCGCTCGTGCCGTACTGCTTGAGCAGACGCATCGCGTCGGCGTCGATATCCTCCACACGCAGGCCGCGGATGCTCTCCTGGACCTGCACCATGTCGTTGATACGGTTGAGGTACCACGGATCGATACCGCAGATGGCATGGATACGCGCAACGTCCCAGCTGCGGCGCAGGGCCTCGACCACAAAGAAGATGCGATGCTCGGTCGGGGTTGCCACGGCCTGAGCGAGCTCGTCGTCGCTCAGCTTGTCGGCACCCTCTTTGCCTCCGGCGCAAATGCCCTGGTGGCCGTCCTCCAGCGAGCGCATAGCCTTGCCAAAGGCCTCCTCAAAGGTGCGGCCGATCGCCATGATCTCGCCCACGGCCTTCATACGCGTGGTGAGCGTGGGGTCGGTACCCTTGAACTTCTCGAAGGCAAAGCGCGGCACCTTGACCACGCAGTAGTCAATCGTGGGCTCAAAGCAGGCAGGCGTAGCCTTAGTGATGTCGTTGACGATCTCGTCGAGCGTGTAGCCCACGGCAAGGCGCGCGGCGGCCTTGGCGATGGGGAAACCCGTGGCCTTGGAGGCCAGCGCGGACGAGCGGCTCACGCGCGGGTTCATCTCGATGACAATCAGGCGGCCGGTGTTGGGGTTCACGGCAAACTGCACGTTGGAGCCACCGGTCTCGACGCCGATCTTCTCCAGAATGGCGAGCGAGGCCACGCGCATGCGCTGATACTCAAGGTCGGAGAGCGTCTGCGCCGGCGCCACGGTGATGGAGTCGCCGGTATGCACGCCCATGGGGTCGAGGTTCTCGATAGAGCACACGATGATGCCGTTGCCGGCATGGTCACGCATGACCTCCATCTCGTACTCTTTCCAACCCTCGATGGACTCCTCGACCAGTACCTCATGGGCAGGCGAGAGCTCAAGGCCCTGGCTCACGATGGAGACGAGCTCCTCGTGGGTATGAGCGATGCCGCCACCGGCGCCGCCGAGGGTAAAGCTCGGGCGCAGTACGCAGGGATAGCTCACGCGCTCGGCGATGGCCTCGGCGTCGGCCACGCTGTAGGCATAGCCCGAGCGCGCGACCTCCAGGCCGATCTCGGCCATGGCCTCGTTAAAGAGCTTGCGGTCCTCGCCGCGCTCGATGGCGGCAAGGTCACAGCCGATCATCTCGACGCCGTACTTGTCGAGCGTACCGTCTTTCGCCAGCTCGACGGCGGCGTTCAGACCGGTCTGGCCGCCCAGCGTGGGCAGCAGCGCGTCCGGGCGCTCTTTCTTGATTACGCGCTCGATAAACTCGGCGGTGATGGGCTCGACATAGGTGCGGTCGGCCAAGCCCGGGTCGGTCATGATGGTCGCCGGGTTGGAGTTGACCAGGATGACCTCAAAGCCATCCTCCTTGAGCACCTTGCAGGCCTGGGCGCCGGAGTAATCGAACTCGCAGGCCTGGCCAATGACGATGGGGCCCGAGCCAATGACAAGGATGCGCTTGATGTCGGTACGTTTAGGCATGTTTAAAACCTCCTAGAGAGGCTGACTCAATGTTTTGGAAAAGTCAGCGAGGGTGCAGCTGGTGCATCAGGTTGCCGTGATGCGAGGGCGCGCTGGGCTTATGCCCGCGCGTCCGAAGCAGAACGGCAAGATGATGTGCCAGATGCAGCCGCAGCGTCGACAGGTCCGCCGTTCGGTAGAACGGCGGAACCACTATCGGCGAAATTCCAGCCGGCAAGGCGGTCCTTCGCGGTATCGATGTCCAGGTAGTTCTCCTCGCCGTCCATGAGTCGCGTAAAGGCGGTAAAGAGATAGTGGGCATCGGTGGGGCCAGGCGAGGCCTCGGGGTGGTACTGGACCGAGAAGCACGGGGCGTCGAGCAGCTGGATGCCCTCGGCGGTGCCGTCGTTGAGGTTCACATGCGTCAGGCGAATGCGACCAAAGCGCTCGTTCATCACGACCGGCGCGATTCCGCGGCGCACCCAGACGCGCAGATCTCCATCGGCCGCATGCTCGGTCTCGCCGCCGGAAAGCTCGGGGACAAGCTTGCCCAGGCTGGGGAACAGCAGGCCGAAGCCGTGGTTTTGCGCGGTGATCTCCACGCGGCGGCTCACCAGGTTCATGACCGGCTGGTTGCCACCGCGGTGACCGAACTTAAGCTTTTCCATCTGGGCGCCGCAGGCCAGGCTGATCATCTGGTGACCAAGACAAATACCAAAGACCGGCACCTTGCCGATCAGCTGCTGCACCTGCTCGTAGGTCTCCACCACGGCGTCGGGGTCGCCGGGGCCATTGGACAAAAAGACACCGTCGGGATTCATGTCGAGCACCTCACTCGCGGGCGTGTCCCACGGCACGACGGTAAGGTCGCAGCCGGCGCGGACCAGCCCCTCCAGAATACCGCGCTTCACACCGCAGTCGTAGGCGACCACCTTGTGACGGGCAGGAGCGGCAGCCGCAAGTGCAAAGTCATGCGTGGCAGGCAGGTCGACGGCGGCAAAGGCGTGGGGCTCAGCGCAGCTCACGGTCTTGACCAGGTTCTCGCCTACCAGCGTGGGCGCTGCGGCCAGACGCTCGGCAAGCTCGTCGACGTCGAAGATCTCGGTCGAGATAATGCCCATCTTGGAACCATTATCGCGCAGATGGCGCACCAGGGCGCGGGTATCGACACCCTCGATAGCGACGATGCCGTGAGCGCGCAGGTACTCCGGCACGCTGACGGCCGAGCGCCAGTTAGAAGGCGTGGCGCACATGTCGCGAACGATCATGCCGCGCATAGCCGGAGCGCTCGCATGGCGCACGGCGTCGCCGGGGAAGGCCGACTGGACGTCGGTCTCGTCGATACCGTAATTGCCGATCTGCGGATAGGTCATGGTTACGATTTGGCCGGCATAACTCGGGTCGGTCATGACCTCAAAGTAACCCTCGAGCGAGGTGTTGAAGCAGACTTCGCCGGTCGCGGTGCCCTCGGCGCCGCATGCACGTCCATAAAAAATGGTCCCATCCTCAAGATACAGGATGCAGGGACCACAGGTGCCCTTGCTGGTTTTGGCCAGCATACGCTGGCAAAGCTCGCTGGGCGCGAAGGTGCGGGCGGCAGCGCCCGCGGTATGGTTGTTCGCCATAGTTCTCCTTCCCGGTCTCACAGGACCGGCTTAAAGGTGTGTAGTTAGGCCTCGCGGTATTGTAACCGTAAGCATGCCTCATGGCGTTAATTTCATCGAAATGTTTACGAAATGATAATTATGACTTTCTATGCATAATGATTTTTCTAGGACGAGGATTAAAAATCATCCCGCGGGGCTTGTGGCTCACGCGGGATGATGGCGTCTTATTTTTTCTTGTCCTGCTCCAGCAGTTCGGACGGTGTGCGATCGGGCTTGCCGCCGCGGAAAATCTCGCGGCCATGCAGACGATGTTCCAGGTCACGCTCGGCCTTTTCCTCGTCAATCTTGGTCTGGCTCACCACCGGGTCCTCAATCAACGACGACACCGAGTTCACCTGCTTCTGAATGCGCTCGGCGGTGGTGTCATCCATACTCACGATGCGCATCTTCCAGTCGATACTCGTGGCGTTGGATGAGCTCTTGGTCCACACGAACGTCAAAATGGCGCTCTGGTGGCCCCGCGCGGGGAACATGCCAAAGAAGGAATCGTGCTGAATGTTGCTATCCTCGTCGATATAGGCGTGAACGTTATACACCACGCGGTCGATCTTGTCGTTGAGCAGCGCGTTGGTCGCAAGCGCCGCGGCCTGGATCTGCCCGTTGGACAGCAGCTCGAGCTCGTTGGCAGACGATGTGTCCAACACCGTCACCTCGACCGTGCCCGTACGCTCATCGGCTTCATCGACGGTAAAGTCGAGCGGGAACTGCGTAAAGCCGTTGCCCCATTCAAGTCCACCCTTGAGCGCGGTCGAAACGGTATCGACCGAAACGCTCTCGGACAGGTTGGCGGTGTTCAGACGACGCATCACGCCGTAGCCAATCTGCATGCCCACGATCAGCACCAAAATACCGATGACCACGGCCATCGCGGTCTTCGTAATGGTATGGCTCACCTGCGAGCCCGAAGGATCGTCCTCGGACAGCGGGTCGATATGTTTTGCCTGGCTCGCGCGGTCCTCGCTGCGCAGCTGCGCTAGCGCCGCTTTGTCACCGCGCTTGGCCGCAGCCTCCTTCTCACGCATGCGCTCGGTACGCTTTTTGGCGAGCGTGGGATCCAAGACGCCGGATGCATCGATTTCGGAGAATAACTCCGTCACTTCTTCCGGAGTCAAAGGGTTCTTGTCAGCCATAAACTTCCTGTCATATCAATCAGTCGAGCTCGTGCGCACGCGCACCTTCGAACTGCATTCGATAGTAACGGGCATAGGTGCCGCCACGGGCGAGAAGCTCCTCGTGCGTGCCACGCTCCACAACGCGACCATGCTCAACGGTCGCAATCTCATCGGCATGCTTAATGGTCGAAAGACGGTGGGCGATGATAATCGTGGTGCGGCCGCGTGCCAGCTCTTCGAGTGACTCCTGCACCGCCTCCTCGCTCTCGTTATCCAAAGCACTCGTCGCCTCGTCCAAAATCAGGATCTTGGGGTTCTTGAGAAACACGCGCGCGATGGCAACGCGCTGCTTCTGTCCGCCCGAAAGACGGCTGCCGCGCTCGCCCACCACGGTGTCGTAGCCCTGCGGAAGCGACTCGATAAAGGCATCGATGTTGGCGCGACGGGCGGCCTCGGCGATCTCTTCTGCCGTAGCGCCCGGCTTGCCGTAGGCGATGTTCTCGCCAATCGTACCGTCAAATAGATAGACATCCTGCTGCACCAGGCCGATGGCGCGGCGCAGGCTCTGCTGCGTCACATCGCGCACGTCCTGACCGTCGATGCTAATGGATCCGGTAGCCACGTCATAAAAGCGCGGCAGCAGCGAACAGGTCGTGGACTTGCCGCCGCCCGAAGGGCCAACCAAAGCGATGGTCTGCCCGGGCTTGATGGACAGGTCCATATGGTCGATAACGGGACGCTCGTCGGCATAGCCCTCGCCCAGCTCGACATCCTCGTAGTTAAAGCACACGTCGTGATACTCCACGGCGCCAGCAGTCACCTGCAGATCCGTAGCGCCCGGCTTGTCCTGGATATCCGGCGCGGTCGAGAGCACCTCGTCCATACGTTTAAAGCCGGCGATAGCCTTCTGATACGTTTCGGCCGAATTGACGAGCGTCTCAAGCGGCGTGCAGAACAGCGAAATATAGAGTGCAAAGGTCGCCATATCGACCGCCTGCAGCTGTCCCTTGGCGACCAGCCAGCCGCCCAGCAGCACCACGATCACATAGAGCACACCCGAGAGCAGGCCATACGTCGCGGTATAGACGCCCATGGCGTGATACATGTTCTCCTTGGACAAAAGGTAGCGGTCGTTAGAGGCACGGAACTTGGCACGCTCGGTCTCCTCGTTGGCAAAGCTCTTGACCACGCGCATGCCCGCCAGAGAATCCTGCAGCTGTGCATTAATGCCGCTGATCTTCTTGCGGTTGTCGCTAAAGACCTCGCGCATGCGCATGTTCTGCCAAAACATGACGACCGCAAACGCCGCCGTCACCACGGCCATGGCAAGCGCCAGCACCGGAGCGATGGTAAAGAGGATCACAAACGAGCCGATAATCTCGATACCGCAGATGATGATCCACTCGGGTACGTGATGCGCCGCCTCGCAGATATCGAACAGGTCGTTGACCACGCGGCTCATCATGTCACCCGAGCTGTTGCGGTCGAAGTACGCAAAGCTAAAGCGCTCATACTGGTCGAACAGGTCCTCGCGCATTTTGGACTCCATGCGCGCGCCCATCACGTGGCCCCAATAGCTCACAAAGTAGCGGCAGGCGCAGCGGACGGCATACATCAGCACCAAGCCCACCGCGATCATGCCGAGCGCCTGCATAATGGCAGCCTGACCCTGAGTAAATAGCCCACCGGTCAAATTACGCAGAATAATAGGAAAAGCAAGGTCAATGGCGGCAAGCACCAGAGCACAAACAGTATCAGCAACAAAAAGCCCCATCTGGGGCTTGTAGTACGAAAGAAACCTCTTAAACATGCAGTCCTCGAAGAGAAATAAATAGCGTGATAAATCCGGTTGAGCCGGTCGGGCTGAAAACAAAGCGTCCCAACAAACATAACGCCGATGTTCTAGCAACGTCAGCGAAAACGTCCCCAAGCGAGCAAGGTGCCTTGAAAGAGGAGCGACGCGTACTTCGGTACGCGAGCGACGATTGAAAGGCAGATTGCCGCTTAGGGGCGTTTGCAGCGTCGACTCGTTACGCGGTTTGGCAAAACCGCGTAACCTAGAGCTCCGTGCCCCCAAGGCGGTGTGCGATGCTGTCGCAGGCCAAGGCGCCCACGACGGTCTTGGCGTCTTCGATCTTGCCGTCGAGTACGGCGTCGATCAGCTCGTGCAGCGGCACCAGGTCCACGTTGACAAACTCGTCATCATCGGGGTTGGGCGCATCAAACTCGAGCTTGGTAGCCAAGTAGATGTGGATAATCTCATCGCAAAAACCGCAGGACGTGACAATCGACGTCAAAAAGCGAATACGACCAGCCCTAAAGCCCGTCTCCTCGTGCAGTTCGCGCTTGGCGCAATCGAGCGGGTCCTCGCCTGGATCGAGCTTGCCGGCGGGAATCTCGACCGTCACGCGGTCGATGGCGGTGCGGTACTGACGCACCAGTACGATCTTGCCGCTCTCGGTCAGTGCCACAACAGCCGCCGCACCCGGATGGCGAACGATATCGCGGGCGCTGCGGCGACCGTTGGGCAGCTCAACCTCAAGACGGTGGACGTCAAAGATCTTGCCCTTCCAGGCGCACTCCTCCGAAAGAATCTTCTCGTGCAGCTCGGCATCGTGCGGGTCGTTATCGCCCAGCACCAGCGCCGGCTCGTCAGCGACCTCGCCACCAGGCTCGCCCTCGGCGTGCCCATACACGCGGCTGTCCTCTTCGACGACCTGCGCGTCCACGAGCTCTTCGTTCTTCTCGTCCATCCGTCTCATTCCTCTCGGATTTTAGGCATCCCAGGCGTCGCGGCCGCGCAGCGCGCGCAGGCCGATGTCGTGACGCAGGGTCTTGCCCTCAAAATCAATCTTCTCGCAGGCCTCGTAGGCAAGGTTGCGAGCGTTCTCGAACGTGTCGCCCAGAGCGGTCACGGCAAGCACGCGGCCGCCATTGGTCACGAGCTGACCGTCCACCACGGCAGTTCCCGCATGGTACACGGTCACGTTCTCCATGGCCTCGGCATCCTCAATACCGGTGATGACCTTTCCTTTCTCGTAGCTGCCGGGGTAGCCCGCGCTCGTCAGGACAACGGCCACGGCCCACTCGTCACGCCAGTCGAGCTCAATCTGATCGAGCTCGCAGTTGGCGCAGGCGAGCATAACCTCGACCAGGTCGTTCTTAAGGCGCGGCAGCACGACCTGCGTCTCGGGGTCGCCAAAGCGGGCATTGAACTCCAGCACCTTGGGACCGGCGGGGGTGAGCATAAAGCCGCCGTACAGGCAGCCGCGGTAGTCGATACCCTCGGCAGCGAGCTCGGCCACGGTCTGCTCCATGACCTTCACCATCGTGGCGTGCTCCTCATCGGTCACGATGGGCACCGGGCTGTAGACGCCCATGCCACCGGTGTTGGGACCAAGGTCGCCCTCAAGCGCGCGCTTGTGGTCCTGCGAGGTAGCCATGGGGCGCACGGTCTTGCCGTCGGTAAAGGCCAGCAGCGAGCACTCGGGACCAACGAGCATCTCCTCGATAACCACGGTGTTGCCGGCATCGCCAAAGGTGCCGCCAAAGCACTCGCGCACGGCTTCCTCGGCCTGCTCAAGTTCGGTCGCCACGATAACGCCCTTGCCCGCGGCAAGGCCGTCGGCCTTGACGACCAACGGAGCGCCCTGCTCACGCACATAGGCGAGAGCCGAAGCCTCGTCGGTAAACGAACCATAGGCTGCCGTCGGGATACCGGCGCGCTCCATGAGCTGCTTGGAGAACAGCTTGGAGCCCTCCATCTGGGCGCCCTCGGCACCCGGGCCAAAGCAGGGAATACCCGCCGCGCGCACGGCGTCGGCCACGCCCGCCACGAGCGGAGCCTCGGGGCCAATCACCACGAGTCCGCATCCGTGGCTCTGCGCAAACGCCGCCACGGCCGCAGGATCGCAGTCGTCGAGAACAACGTTCTCGCCGCAGTTCGCGGTGCCGCCGTTACCCGGCGCGATATAGAGCTTGCCGGCGCGCGGTGATGCTGCGAGCTTAGCTGCCAAAGCATGCTCGCGGCCGCCGCTGCCCAACAACAGGATGTCGATGGTTTGAGTGTCCGCCTTCAAGGGTGCCTCCTCTATGGATGAATGGCCCGCTCCGCGCGAGCCCTTTGCAAGCAAATATACCCCTCGGCCGCCCGTCCGGGCTGCAAAGGGGTATATCGCAATAACCAAATAGTCCCGATTACTTCCAGAATCGGTTGATGATCTGCTCGCGACCGGCGCCAACGCCAATGAACGTCACGCGGGTGTGTGCCAGATCCTCGATAAACGCCACGTAGTCCTGAGCCTCCTGCGGCAGCTCCTCAAAGCTGCGGCAGCCGGTGATATCGCACTTCCAGCCAGGAAGCTCCTCGTAGATGGGCTTGGCATGCTCAAAGCGCACCTGGTGCTCGGGCACGCTCGTGTAACGCTCGCCATCGACGTCATAGGCAACGCACACCTTAATGGTGTCGAAGGCCGAAAGCACGTCGAGCTTGGTCATGGCGATATCGGTGAGGCCGTTGACGCGCGAGGCGTAGTTGGCGATGGGGCCGTCGAACCAGCCGCAGCGACGACGGCGACCGGTGGTCACGCCGTACTCGTAGCCCTCCTCGGTCAGCGTGTGACCGGCCTCGGACTCATAGGAAAGCTCGGTGGGCATGGGGCCCGAACCGACGCGGGTGATATAGGCCTTCATGACGCCCAGCACGCGGTCGACATTCTTCATACCGACGCCGGATCCGGTGATGGCGCCGCCGGCGGTGCAGTTGGAAGACGTCACGTACGGATAGGTGCCGTGGTCGATGTCGAGCAGCGTCGCCTGGGCGCCCTCAAACAGCAAATCCTTGCCCTCATCGATCATGTTGTTGAGCAGCAGGCTCGTCTCGGTGATGTAGGGGCGCAGGCGCTCGGCCATGGGCAGGTACTCATCGCAAATCTGATCCACGGTGTAGGTGGGCAGGTTGTAGATGAGCTCTAGCTCGGGGTTCACGCGGGCAAGAGCGGTCTCCAGCTTATCGCGGAACAGCGCCTCATCCAGCATGTCCTGCATACGCAGGCCAATACGGGCCATCTTGTCCTGGTAGCACGGACCGATGCCGCGCTTAGTGGTACCGATGTTCTTCTTGCCGAGCTTCTGCTCAAAGGCGCCATCCAGATCGATGTGGTACGGCATGATGACATGCGCGTTGCCGCTGATCTTGAGATTCTTGGTGGTGATGCCGTCGGCCTCGAACATGTCGATCTCCTCAAGGACGACCTTGGGGTTGACGACGCAGCCGTTACCGATCACCGACACGTGGTCGGAATACATGATGCCGGAGGGCACCTGGTGCAGGCCGTACTTCTTGCCGTTGACGACGATGGTGTGGCCGGCGTTGTTGCCGCCCGAATAGCGCACGACGGCATCAAAGTCGCCGGCGACCAGGTCGCAGATCTTACCCTTGCCCTCATCGCCCCACTGGGCACCGACCAAAACGGTTGACGGCATGTTTACTCCTCACATTCATGGACTGTCCGCACACCGCAAGTGCGCAGAAGCACAAAACATTCCCAGTAT
>URDE01000041.1:0-14461 GCA_900546525.1 uncultured Collinsella sp. | reverse complement strand
CATGCCGGTTACATCCTCCAACGTAAAGAGTTCTCAACACTATATCAAAGCGTCTAGGTACGTGCGAAATTTGCACCATACGCGACCCTTTGTTTACCCATTCTTTGTCTGTTGACGCATCAACGGCGAACGTCCATAATGCGCTTGCATTAAATGTTGATGTATTAACATCTTATAGGAGAATACCGCATGTCTCAAAACGCACGTTCCCATCGAAAGCTCAAGATAGCCGGCATCGTTGCACTGGTGGTTGTCGTTGCGCTGCTCGGATTTGCCGGCAACTTCCTGTTTGACTTCGCGCTGAATCCCCGCGCGCAGTACACCATGAAGATGATGCAGGATAGCAAGAACGACAAAGACGGTGAGCAGCCGGATGCCGAGGAAACCGAGGCGCGGGCGTGGTTTAAAGAGAATCGTGAGAGCAGCAGCCTCACCGCAGATGACGGAACCGAACTTGCCGCTTGGTATTTTGCCGCCTCGGAGAACACCCATGATTACGCCGTCTGCCTGCATGGATATACCAACGAGCCCATCGGCATGGCCCGATACGCCAAGCGCTTCCACGACCGCGGCATGAACGTGCTCGCGCCTGCCGCCCGCGCCCACGAGCGCTCCGGCGGCGACTATATCGGCATGGGCTGGCCCGAGCGACTCGATGTTATCGCATGGATCGGGCGAATTGTTCAGGCTGACCCCGAGGCGCGCATCCTGGTCTTTGGCGAGTCGATGGGTGCGGCAACCGCCATGAACGTGGCGGGAGAATCTCTGCCCGCAAACGTGAAATGCATTATCGAGGACTGCGGTTATACGAGTGTTTGGGACGAGTTTTCTCTGCAGCTCAAGGACGTGTTCGGCCTGCCCAGCTTTCCCTTGCTCGATGTAGCAAACTTGGTGTGCAACGTACGCGCGGGCTACGACTTTCATGAGGCGAGCAGTGTGGAGCAACTCAAACACGCGACGGTTCCCATGCTGTTTATCCACGGTGACCAGGACACCTTTGTGCCGTACAGCATGCTCGACCAAAACTACGATGCGTGCGCCAGCAAGGTCAAGCAAAAGCTCACCATCCATGGCGCCACCCACGCCAAGAGTGCGCAAGTTGACCCCGAGCTCTACTGGAATACAGTCGACGACTTCCTCGACGAGTATTTTTAGGCAAAAAGCAACGTCTGGGGCTTTATCTGACCCCCTATTTTCGGAAGTATGCGGCAAAATCTGGAACTGCCGACCAGACCGCAGTTTTACCAACAATTTATCAGGGGTTTTGTTGTCAAAAAACGTCGTGTGCTCGGCGGTCTCGAAATTTGCCGCATACTTCCGGAAAACCGCCCGAGAGCGTTGCGCTCGCGGGCGGCTTTTGCTCACGTTGCGCTACAAAAGCGCTTGATATGTCCAATAGATAGGTGCTATTTGACCTCGATGAGCTCGTACTTGCTCGTGCCCAGGCCGATCTTCTCGGCGTGCGCGATGCAGGTGCGCCAGTCGGTGTCGGGATGCGTGATGCAGAAGGGGTCCTTGGCCTGATCGCCCTCCAGATGCTCGTGGTTGTGCTCCATCTTGGCCGCGCTATCGGTGAGCTCGGTGTTGGGCAGCGGCTCGGATGCCATGACGGCGTCGGCGCAGGCCTGGTCGATGGCGACCGGGTCGAAGCTCGCGAACATGCCGATATCGTTGACGATGGGCGTGTCGTTTTCGGGATGGCAGTCGCAGTTGGGGCTGATGTCCATGGCGAGCGAAATGTGGAAGCTCGGGCGGCCGTCGACGACGGCCTTGGTGTACTCGGCGATCTTGCAGTTGAGCACGTCGGCCGCAGCGTCATGGCCGGGCTTGATGGCGTCCTGGTTGCACACGCCGATGCAGCGGCCGCAGCCCACACAGCGATCGTGGTCGATGGCAGCCACGTGCACCGTGCTGGTGTTGCCGTTGGCAAGCTCGCGCTCGCGGGTGTCGTCGAACGAGATAGCGTTGTGCGCGCAGATCTTTTCGCAGGCATGGCAGCCAACGCAGTGATCGGTCGCGACGTTCGGCTTGCCGGCGGCATGCTGCTCCATCTTGCCGGCGCGGCTACCGCCACCCATACCCAGGTTCTTCATGGCGCCGCCAAAACCGGCCTGCTCATGGCCCTTAAAGTGGGTGAGGCTGATCACGATATCGGCATCCATGAGCGCCTGACCGATCTTGGCCTCGTGCACGTACTCGCCGCCCTCAACCGGGACAAGCGCCTCGTCGGTGCCCTTGAGGCCGTCAGCAATGATGATCTGGCAACCCGTGGCATACGGGGTAAAGCCGTTCTGGTAGGCGGTGTCGATGTGCTCGAGCGCGTTTTTGCGACTACCGACATAGAGCGTGTTGCAGTCGGTGAGGAAGGGTTTGCCGCCCAGCTCCTTCACGACATCCGCGACGGCGCGGGCGTAGTTGGGACGCAAAAAGCTCAGGTTGCCCAACTCGCCAAAGTGAATCTTGATGGCGACGAACTTGTTCTCAAAGTCAATCTGCTCAATACCGGCGCGGCGGATGAGGCGCTTGAGCTTGTCGAGCTGGCTCTCGCGAGCATGCGTGCGCAGGTTGGTGAAGTACACCTTGGCGGGTGCTGCGGGTGCAGTTGCGGTCATAGATCTATCCCCTCGGTCTATATGGCGTTACAGACATAGAGGATGGTACCCGTTAAAGTAGGGTCAAAGTCAAGCGCGAAACCTAGTCGTTGGGGAGGTTCTTAAACGACTACTCTTGGACTTTGAGGGCCTCGGCCAGGCTCACGCGCGTGATAGAACGCGTGTGTAGCAGCGCCACGACCAGGTAGGTCGCAAAGCCAATGCCGACGCATGCAACCATGGACCAAGCGGGCACGTAGATCTCGATATTGCCGTTGTAGGCGAGCAGCATCGAGCGGAAGATGGCCGTGAGCGAGCCGATAATGACCGGCAGACTCAGCACGAGCGACGCCACCACGCACAGCGTGATCGAGCGCATGTACAGATGCGAGATCTCGCTATCGCGATAGCCAAAGACTTTCATGTAGCTGATCGAACGGGCGCTGTGGTCGATCACAGCCTTGGTCAACAGGTACATAAACAGCAGGAAGATAAACACCGCGAGCCCGACCATCATGCCGATCATTTTGCTCATCATGCCGATGAACTGGTCGCCCACGGCGCGCATGTCGTCGGGCGTGGTGTCGCCGGCAAAGTAACGAGCATCGAGGTCGAGCTTCTCATCGCTCGCATAGCCGTTGAAGTACGCGGCGTCGTTGCCGAACAGCTCGTTAAAGTCGTCGATACTCATATAGATATTCATGTCCGACTTGGAGCCCCAGGTACAGTCCTTGCCCGCGTACTCAAGGGAATAATGCTCGCCCTCGTACTTGTCGCCGAGCGTGACCTTCTGGCCCTCGCTCCAGCCAAACTTATCGAGCAGACCGCCGCCAAAGACGACGCGCCCATCGCCGACGTTGAGGTCTTTCCAATAGCGCGAATCGGTTGAAATGCCGTAGACGGAAATCGTCTCCTCGCCATTACCATCGCCGCGGTCGTATTGCAGCTGGTAAACGGCATATTTCTCGGCCTGCTCGATTGCGCCCGCGCCGTTGTCGGTCGTATTGACCGGGTGGATATCGTCGTTGTCAGTGTCGATCTTAGAGACCTTGTCGAGCAGGCTGATGGCCTCATCGCGGTCGCAGCCGAGGGCATCGGCAAGGTCATCAAGGCGCGCATAAAGCGCATCCTTCTTGTCCTGGACCTTGGCAAGCGCGTCCTGCGCCGCGGCCAGGCTCTCGGCAGACGGAGATGCGGTCGCGGCATCGGCTGCCGTCTGCGCCGCATCGGCCGCGTCGTCAAGCTCGTCATCGGCATCCTGGGCGGCGGAAAGCAGCGCGCCGTCAACCGACTGCAAGCGCTCGAGCGCCGACCACTGCTCGCGTTCCTCGGCAGTGCCCTCGAGCTCCAGCGGAGCCTTGAGCGTGTACTGGTGCTCGGCGACCAGGCTCGTCTCCAGGTTGTCCGCGTAGTGCGTCATCGTGGGCAGAATCGCCAGGCCAAAGAGCAGCAGCAGCGAGGCAAACGCAATGCCCACGAAGAGCGTGGCGAAGTTGCCCAGGTTGCGCAGGAAGATACGCAGGCGGAAGCGGGAAACAAAACCCATGCGCTCCGGCAGCTGCAAGCCGCGCTTGGTGCCCGATTTGCCGCTCGCCTCGTGACGAAGGAACTGCAACGGCGTCTTGCCCATTTTGCGAAGCAAACCCACCAGCGTGATGAGGATGAGCGCGACGGCGGGAACCACGGCGCACTTCACAAAGATCTCCCAGCTCCAGTACACCTGGAAAGGCGGCAGACTGTACGAACCGTAATAGAGGCTGCGCATGGGCTCGGTAAAGAGCACAACGCCGAGCGCAGTGCCCAAAAACGCCGCGACCACGCCCACGATGGCGGGAAGTGCCAGGTAGTGCAGGACGATCTCGCGTCGACGATAGCCGCTGGCGAGCAGCGTGCCGATGATGGCGCTCTCCTCCTCGATGGTGGCGTCGGTAAGGACCACAAAGACGAACGCCATAATCACGATGATGATGTCGAGCAGCGTCATCCACATCATGGAGTCGCCATCCACGTCGTCGCGCGCATAGCCAATGCCCTGGTTGGAATCGGCATCGATGAGGTCATCCACGCGTGCATCGGCATCGGTCAGTGCCTCGACCATATCCTGCTCGGCGTCGATGCGGTCCGCGGGGGAGAGGTCGCGATCGGTAAAGGTAAAGGAGTAGGTGTAGGCAGGCGCGCCACCGGCGTCCTCAAGCGCGGCAAAACCGGCGTCGGTAACCTCGGCAACACCATAGGTGACGGTGTTAATCGTAAAGTCGGAGTTATTGAGGAACAACGCCTGGCTATCGGGCTGGGTCATGATGCCGCAGATGGTGTAGGTGCGCCCCTCGAGCTCGACCTTATCGCCCACGGCGAGGTCGTTGTTGGTGGCGAAGACACGGTCGATGGCCACCTCGTCGTCCGCCTTAGGCTGCCTACCTTCGCAGTAGGACGCGATATCGACCTTGGTGCGGTGCGCATAGGTGCGCAGCGTGCGCTTGGTGCCGTCGTCGCCGGCGGTCTTTTTTATGATGGCGTCGATGGAGAAATTCTTGTAGAGCGTGACGCCGCCGACGTCACCGGCTGCATCCTCGGCGGCCTTGAGTTGATCGTCGGTAGCCTCGAAGGAGGTGGTCACGCGGCCGTCCTCAATCGTGTACGCATCGCGCATGTCGTCGATGAGGCAACCGATGGAGTGGGCCGCGAGCAAAAAGCCCGAGGTAAGGGCGATGCTTCCGCACATGAGTAAAAAGATGCCCAGGTATTTACCGATATTGCGGCGCAGCTCGCGCGGGAGACGTTTTGCGAGAGGTGTCATGGCGCCGCCTACCAATCAAGCTCGGCGGCCGCGACAGGCGACTCGTTGAGCTCATCCTCGACGATGTGCCCGTCGCGCAGGCGCAGCACGCGATTGGCCATGCGCGCGATGGCGGCATTGTGGGTGACAATGATGATGGTGCAGCCGTAGGTGCGGTTGATATCCTCCATGAGCTGCAAGATTTCCTTGGACGTCTTGTAGTCAAGCGCGCCCGTGGGCTCGTCGCACAGCAGCAGGCCCGGGTTTTTGACGAGTGCGCGGCCGATGGCGCAACGCTGCTATTGGCCGCCCGAGACCTGGCGCGGGAACTTGTTGCGGTGCTCGTAGAGGCCCAGCGAACGCAGCAGGTCGTCGATGTTGAGCGGGTTTTTGGACAGGTGCGCCGTGACCTCGATGTTCTCCTTGATGGTGAGATCGGGCACCAGGTTGTAAAACTGAAAGACAAAGCCCAGCTCGCGGCGTCGGTATTCGCCCAGGTTTCCGGCCTTAAGCACGGTAAGGTCGCAGCCGTCCACCAGAATAGAGCCGGCGTCGGCATCCTCCAGGCCGCCGATCAGGTTAAGAAACGTGGACTTGCCCGAACCCGAGGGTCCCAGCATGACGCAGATCTCGCCGCGGTTGATGGACGTGTCGATGCCATCGAGTACCGTCAGGCGCGCATCACCGTCGCCGTAGTGTTTCTTGAGCCCTTTGACCTGGACATAGGCTTCCTGCGTTGCCATGGTATCCCCCATTGTTAGCCTCGTACTACTTTATAAGCGTAATAGTAAACCTTGGCGAACTATTTTTGGAGCGAGGCCTGGAATTTATTTCAGACTAGTCATTGGGGACGTTCTTAAACGGCTAGCCGCTAGGGACACTCTTTCGCCACCCGGCACTTGGGGACGTTCCTTATCTGCCGGTAGCTGGGGACAGTCCTTGCCAGCCCGGCCGGCGAGCCGATGAATCGGCAAAGACTGTCCCCGATGACTAGCCGTTTAAGAACGTCCCCAATGACTAGGTGGCTAGGCGCGGGATTTGGCGTGTGCGAGGGCCAGGCCTACGGCGGCGATGGCCGCGGCAAAGAGCACCGTGACGCCCAGATCGCAGGCGATGTCGCCCAGCACGGCGGACGTCAAATCCGAGGCAAGCGCCTTGCCAATCGCGTCGTTCACCCAAAACGTCGGTACAAAGTGCGCCACCGTCTGCACGGCCGGGCCCATCAGCGACAGCGGCATCCAGGCGCCGCCCAAAAACGTCATGAGCATGCCAAGCAGGTTGCCCACACCGTTGAGCAGCTCCTCGCGCGCGCCCAGACTCGAAAGCGCAAAGCCAACGGCCAGCGGCGTGCACGCCAGGGCAAACGTCGCCGCCAACGCCAGGCACACGCGGCCCACGCCGACCTCGGCGACCGCGCCGGCAAAGCCCACGACGCCCATCATGCTCGACACAAACCAGATGCAGACGGTGATTACAGCGGCGGCCGCAAACACGGCGAGCGAACGCTGACGCTCGGGGATTGGGCCGGCATCCATACGACGCACGCGCTCGGGCTCGTTCATACCCGAGAACACCAGCCCCACCGATACGATGACCGACGAGATAATCGCGTACGCACCAAAGTTGAAATACGACTCGAGCGTGGCGGCGGCAGTCGAGTCGATCTTGACCTGCTCAATCTCGACCTCCGCGCGCTTGGCGGCAGCATGCTCGGCAGCCTTGGCAACGTCGCCGTTAGAAGCAGCGGACTCTAGGGCCGCCGCAGCGCCCGCGAGCGAGATCCAGCGCGAGGCCTCGGCAGACGAAAGCGCCGCCGCCATGGTGCCGGAGCCGTAGGTCACATCGAGCTTGGGCAGGGCCTCCCCCGCACGGGCGGCGGCAACAAGATCGTCCTCAAACCCCTCCGGGATAAAGAACACGCAGTCGGCACTGCCCTTGGCGCTGTTGCTCTTGGAAAGCGCGTCCGCAAGGTCGTAGGTGTCGTCGCCGACGCCCGTGACCAGCTCAAAGCGCGAACCCAGATGCTTGGTAAGCGCACGCGAAAGGTCACTGTCGTCGCGGTCGACCACGATCACGTTGGCATCGTAGGGCTTATATTCGGTGAGCTGCGACGAGTTCCAGCTCACCGATGCCGCGATAAACACACCCATGAGCGAGATGAACACCGTGTAGATGAGCAGATAGAGCGGGTGTGCGAGCGCCATGCGAAGCGCAGTCTTAAAGGTGCTCATAGCGGCTCCTTCCAAAGATCAGCGTGGCGGCGGCAACGAACAGCAGCGCCATCAGGACGAGCGCGCCGGCGCGAACGGCAAAGGGGCTCAGGTCCTCAAAGAAATACAGGCGGTTGAACATGTCGCAGATGAGCTTGACGGGGTTGAGCCAGCACTCGGCCGGGCAGGCGCGGGCGACGTCGTCGGCAAGTGCCATCGCCGGCTCGCCGTAGAGGCCGGCGAACAAGGCGCACGTGGTGGCAAAGCCCGTGAGGATGCCCGACTTGGACGCCTTGCCGCCCTTAACGGGAAGCGTGCCCACAAAGAGCCCCAGGCCCGTGGCGGCAAGCGCGGACACGGCGCCGCCCACCAGACACAGCCCCTCGCGCCCGCCAAAGTCGACGCCACGACTAGACGCACGTAGCCAATCGCGATCGTCATCGAGACAAAGGAAACCAGCCACGAGCCCACAAAGATACCGGCCAGCGACGCCGTCTTAGAAAGGCCACCCACGCAGCGACGTGCACCAAGGCCAGACAGATTGGGTTGCAAATCGACGACGCTCAAGGCGGCAAACTCGGCAGACATCATCGCGACCAGGCCAAAAAGCGCGTAATAGTAGATGACCGTGCCATCGGGCGTGGTGCGTGTCAGGCTTACGCGGCGGGTGTCGCCCTCGAGCGACAGGGCGCGCGCAACCGCCTCCGGGTCGGCGAGCGCCGCCGGGTTGTCTTGGGCAATCTGGGACATGAGCTCGGCATTTTGCGTATACGAGCTTGCCACCGTCTCCAGGATGCTGCGATCGGTGAGCACCGACGACGCACGCGAGCCGTCATAACTCGATAGCAGCGTGAGCCTGGGCGTGCCCGCGGCATCGACCGTGTAGATGCCCGCGACTTCGCCGGCCTTGAGCGCACGGTTCGCGGCGGTCACATCCTCGCACTCGTGGATCTCGAGCAGCCGGTCGTCGCCTTCCTGGGCAAGCGACGTCGCCACGTCCTTAAAGGTCGAGGCGTCCCAAGCCTCATCCGCCACGACGGCAACCGGCACCGGGTCGACCGTGCCGTCGGACCTCAGGTTCGCAAACATAAACATAAACATCGTGGAAAGCGCGATGGGAAAGAGAGCGCCCCAAACCCACGTGCTCGGCCGGCGCAGCAGTGTCTTGACCGTGGTGATGATGGTGTTGAACATGACCGCCCCCTAGTCGCGCAGCTCGCGGCCGGTGATCTCGAGGAACACGTCGTTGAGGGTCGGCGGCTCGCTCCACACGCGGCCGAGTGCCACGTCGGCGGCGCGCAGTGTGTCGAGGATGTCGACCAGATTGTGCGGGCTCGCCTCACAGGTGCAGACGAGCTCGCCGCCGGACAGCTCGACTGCAAGCACGTGCTCGAGGGCGCGCAGCCGCTCGACCGTGGCGGGCTCGACGGCGCCGACCTCGACGGTCACGCGCTCGCCCATCTGAATCATGCGCTTGAGCTCGTCGTTGGTGCCCTGCGCCAGCACGCGGCCGCCGTCCATGATCATGATGCGGCTGCAGATTTGCTCGACTTCCTCCATGTAATGGCTGGTATACACCACCGTGGCGCCCTCGTCGCGCAGGCGGCAGATGCCCTCCAGGATGGCGTTGCGGCTCTGCGGGTCGACCGCCACTGTGGGCTCATCAAAGAAGATGAGCTCGGGCTTGTGCGCGATACCACAGGCGATGTTGAGGCGTCGCGCTAGGCCGCCCGAGAGCTTACCGGGGCGGAACTTGGTAAAGTCGCCCAGCCCGACAAAGTCGATGGCCTCGTCCACCAGCGCGCGGCGGCGCTTGCGGTCGCTGATGTAAAGGCTACAGAAATAGTCGATATTCTCGCGCACCGTAAGCTCGTCAAACACCGCCACCTGCTGCGGCACCACGCCGATGCGGCGCTTGAGGTCGTAGCGGGCGGGCGTCATGGGCTCGCCGAACAGCTCGATGGTGCCTTTGTCGTAGGCAAGCAGCTGCAGAATACAGTTGATGGACGTGGTCTTGCCCGAGCCGTTGGGGCCCAGCAGGCCAAAGATCTCGCCGGGGGCGATGCTCAGGTTAAAGTGGTCGAGCGCGATAAGGTCGTCATAGCGCTTGACGAGGTTTTCGACGTGGACGATGTCTGTCATGAGGCGGCCCTCCTGTTGATTGCGGCCCGGTACGATTGCATCATCGCAGGAGCCGCCGGCGCGCGCCAGTGAGCTTTGTCACGAGTGCGGGGCTTGGCCGTGCGGCCCGCCGACGCCCCCGTTTTGCCGCGCGGGAGGAATGTCACGGTTGCGCAGGCGGCCCCTCCACCACGCGCGGCTTCGCGTACAATACCCGTATGAACAGGCTTTTCGACAAATCGATCGTGCTGGCGTGCTGTATTGCGGCCGCTATGGGTCTTGCTGTGGACGCCCGCCTGGTCGCGGCGTTTTGCCTTGGCGTTATTGCCACCTCGCTGGCCGAGCTCGCGCAGAAGGAACGCACGCGCCGCACAAGCGAGGCCGCGAGCTGCGCTTACATCATCGCGGCCGTCTTCGTGCCGCCGTTTGTGCCGTTTGCACCTCTCGCCCTCTATGACATCGCACGACGCGTGCACCGTGAGCGTGCCTGGATCGCACTGAGCATTGGCTCCGTCTTTGCTTTTGCGCTCGTCGCGGACCTTCGCGCCGACGCGCTCACCGCCCGAACGCTTCTACTGACCGCCATCCTTTCAGTTGCCGCCACCTTGTTATCGCTACGTACCGCCCAGTTGGAGCGCGAGCAGCAGCGCATGCGCCGCATCCGCGACGAGCTGCAGGAACGAGCTCTCGCGCTCGAAGCGCGCAACCGCGACCTTGCCGATCGCCAGGACTACGAAGTCGAGCTCGCGACACTCGCCGAACGCGCCCGTATCGCGCGCGAGATCCACGATAACGTCGGCCACCAGCTCACGCGCGCCTCGCTGCAGACCGAGGCCCTGCGCGTCGTGCACGCCGACGAGCCCAGGGTTGCCGCCGATTTCGCCGACGTCAAACGCACGGTTGACGAGGCGCTCCAGCTTGTGCGCACCAGCGTCCACGCGCTCAACGACAACGCCGTCGACCTTTCCGTGCAGCTCGAACGCATTGTTGAAGGCGCACGCTCGGACGGCGGCCCGCAGATTGAGCTTGAAGTTTTGGCCGAGCATGCGCCCGCAAACGTCGCCAACCGCTTTGCGGCGGTCCTGCGCGAGGCGCTCTCCAATACCATGCGCCACGCTTGCGCCCAGACCGTCACCGTACGATGCATGGAGCATCCGTCGTTTTACCAGCTCATCGTTACCGACGATGGCGCGGGCGGGGTCCAAGCAAGCAGCCGCGGCGCCGCGGAGGGCATGGGGCTTGCCTCCATGCGCGAGCGCATCGAGGCGCTTGGCGGCACCTTCTCCGCCGGCCCGCGTGCCGGCGCCGGCGGCTGGCGCGTGTTTGCCACCGTTCCCAAACAGCAAGGAGATGAGGGCCGATGAGGCTCATCGTTGTCGACGACGACCGCCTGGTGGTCGATTCGCTCAAGATTATCCTGGGCGCCCAGCCGCAGATCGAGGTGGTGGGCACCGGCGCCAATGGCGACGATGCGGTGGCGCTCTATGCCGAACACGCACCCGATATCGCGCTGCTCGACATTCAGATGCCGGGGCGCGACGGACTTTCGGCGGCACGCGAGATCCTTGAGCGCGACCCTTCGGCGCGCGTGGTGTTTCTGACGACATTCTCGGATGACGAGTACATTGTGTCGGCGCTCAAGCTCGGCGCCCGCGGCTACCTGATCAAGACCGATGTCGCCGCCATTCCGCCGGCGTTGGCGCAGGTCATGGACGGCAAACGCGTGCTCGAGGGCAAGGCGATCGAGGATATCGATTTTGACGAGACGGGCGCCGATGCCGGCACGCCCTGCCGGCCCGCGGCCTTCGCCAGCCTGACCGACCGCGAGTTCGAAGTCGCCGAGCTCATCGCCCGTGGCCTCGACAACAGGGAGATTGCCGCCACGGCATACATGGGCGAAGGCACCGTGCGCAACCACATCAGCTCGATCCTTGCCAAAATGGGCCTACGCAACCGCACACAGATCGCCATTGCCTACCTGCGAGGGTAATTACCCAACGGCCGACCACCCCGGCAGAGTAAAATGGCTGCTACCGCTTTAATGCCATTTCAAAACTATGCCGGTTTACTACGATGAATCGCCCACCTTCGACCACAGCAAATTGCGCACTTGCAAAACCGCAGGTAGAGCGCTTGCAATATTTAGAAAAATGCAGTCATGGTCGGGGATGTCGAATTCATCGTAGTAAACCGACATAGTTTTGTTCGTGGCGGCCCAACCGCGCGTTTAAGCGCGGGGCCGGCGGGGCATTTTTGCCCCACCGGCCCCTATTCCAGCTCTATTCCAGCGCTACTCCGACTTAGTTTCTACCGTGGGAGTCTTGTTCGCTGCGACTGGGGTGCGGGCGGTGTCCATAGTCAGGCAGTGTTTGGGACAGCTTTCGATACACTCGCCGCATACCACGCAGGCATACGGATCGATCGACCAGGTACCGCCCTTGCGATCGACCGCAAGCGCGCCCGCCGGGCAGCGACGCGCGCACATGCCGCAGCAAATGCACACGTCCATGTCGTTAACGATGTGCCCGCGCAGGCGCTCGGGCGCCACGAGATTCTCCTGCGGATAGCACACCGTGACCGGCTGCTTGACCATAGAGCCCAAGGCCGTCTTGGCAAATGTCAGTAAACTCATGCCGCGCCTACCTTTCCGTGCAGCTAATGCAGGGGTCGATGGTCAGGATAATCATAGGAACGTTGGCAAGGAGCACGCCCTGCAGCGCATGTGTCAGACCCGCCAGGTTTTGCGACGTCGGCGTTCGCACGCGAAAACGGTCCAGATTCTTGGTGCCGTTACCGCGCACATAGTAGTACGCCTCGCCGCGCGGCTGCTCAATCACAACCTCGCCGCGCGCGCCGTCGGCCGGCGTGAGCTTGGTGCGCCCGCCGATACCGTCGTGCGGGATCTTGCCCACAAGCTCCTTGATGATGTCCATGGCCTGCGTGACCTCGGCACAACGCACCTGGCAGCGGGCATAGCAGTCGCCGTCGGTGGCAACGATGGGCTCAAATGCAGCCAAGTCCGCATAGGCACCGTCGCCAAACATGCGTACGTCGTAGTCCACGCCCGAGGCGCGCCCAAACGGGCCGACCATCGAAAGCTCCAGCGCATCCTTCTTGCTGATCACGCCCACGCCATGCAAGCGCTCGCCGCAGCTATTGTCGTCCAAAAACGTATGCACCAGGGCCTCGTAGTCGGGACGCATGGCATCGAGCGTCTGGACAATACCCGCCAGCTCGGAGTCCTCAATGTCGTGTTTAAGACCGCCGATCTCGTTGATCGACAGAATCACGCGGCCGCCGCACGTACTCTCAAAGATCTTGAGAATCTGCTCGCGCAGGGTCCACGACCGATAGAACAGCGCCTCGAAGCCAAAGGCATCGGCGAGCAGGCCCAGCCACAGCAGATGCGAGTGGATGCGCGAAAGCTCATGCAAAATGGTGCGGATATACTGCACGCGACCGGGCACTTCGATACCAAGCATACGTTCGCAGGCGCTGGCATAGCCGTAGCTGTGGCCCACGGCGCAGATGCCGCAGATGCGCTCGGCGATGTAGCCAAACTGGTGCATGTCGCGCTTTTCGGTGAGTTTCTCGAGCCCGCGGTGCACAAAGCCGATCTGCGGAATTGCCTCGATGACGCGGTCGTCCTCGATCACCAGGTCCAGATGAAGCGGCTCGGGCAGCACCGGGTGCTGCGGGCCAAACGGAATAACGGAGCGATGTGCCATGGACCTTACGCCTCCTTTTTCTGCTTGTCGCGGGCGGCCTTGGCGGCAAGCGCCGCGCGGACCTTGGCCGCTTTCTCGGGATCCATGGCGGCGAGCTTTGCCTCCATCTCGGCAGCCTTGAGCGCGGCCTTGGCAGCGGCCTCATCGTGCTGAGCATCGGAGCCGGCAGCCGCAGCGGGCTGAGCGACGGCAGCGCCCGCAGCATCGCCAGCGCCCGCAGCGCCCTCCCCCGCAGCTGCCGTGGCAGCGGCGGCCTTCTCGGCCGCAGTCTTGCGCGCCTTAGCCTCAGCAGCCGCGCGGACCTTCATGGCCTTCTCGCGCGCGGCCTTCACCTCGGGCGTGATAACGCTCATGGGCTCGGCAGTCGAGACCTGGTAGAAAAAGCCCTTAAAGTCAATCTGCATGTCGGTGATGGCAAGCCCAAATAGGTCGTGGGCCTCATTTTCAAACGGAAACACCGCCGGATAGTACGAGCTGATGGACGGAATCTCCTGGTACTGATTAATTCCCTCAACCACCAGGTTCTCGATCGCATAGCTGCCGTCCTGCGCAATATGCTCCTGAGCAGCACGAGCGTTGATAAACGTATAGACCAGGCGATACGTGCCGTCGTCGACGTTGCGCTCGGCATGCATTTGCACAAAACGCGCGCCGACGCCCTTGAGCGCCTGGACATGCGACAAGAGCTCGTCGATCCCGACGGTGGTATAAATAGCCATTTGCATTACTCGGCCTCCTTTGCAGCGGCGGGCGTCTCAGCAGATGCGTCGCCAGCGGCGGGCGCGGCGGGCTTCCCGGCAGGTGCGTCACCAGCGGCGGGTGCGGCGGACCTGGTGGACACGTTGGCCTCGACGCCGTCACCGGCACCGTCAACCCCGGCCCCCGCAGCCACAAACCCGTCCTCGCCCAGCTCAACGCCGCCATCCCAGGTAGCAGCACCGCCCACGGTAAGCGGGTCACCGCCAGCACGCATCACGGCCTCCTTCTGATCCAGGATGCCGCACGCCTCCACGATGGCATCAATCACCGTCTCGG
>URDE01000040.1:0-14602 GCA_900546525.1 uncultured Collinsella sp. | reverse complement strand
TTTGGTAGGTGGAGAATGGGGTAAAGTAAGTGGTGGTTAACTAGAGGAGGCTTGCTATGGCACCTATCGATATTGTTGTGCTGGCTGTTATCGGCATTGCGTTTGTCGCCGTGTGCGTGCGCATCTACCGTAAGGGCACCTGCGCCGACTGCGCTCAGGGTGGCGTTTGCACGGGGCATTGCTCCAACAAAAAGACGTGCGCCGCGCTTAAGGGCGTAGACAAAATCGCCGAAGACTTGGGCCGCGGTATCAAGTAAGGTCCAGACATCCAAGCGCCTCGCGAGCATCCGTTCACGGGGCGCTTTGTGCATTTGGACGCGAGCGCGGCGAGTTGAAGAGTATTTTTGGGGTATCGTTAACTGAACTGTAAATTGGCAACTTATCTATAACGGAGTAATCCCATGAGCGCTCGCGTAACCATGAAGGACATAGCCGCCGAGCTTGGCGTTTCCATCAATACCGTGCACAAGGCCCTGACGGGAAAGGCCGGCGTGAGCGAATCCGTGCGCGCCAAGGTGAACGCCAAGGCCGAGACCATGGGCTATCACCGCAACACAAGTGCCTCAAGCCTGCGCCGCAAGGATATCAATCTGGTGTTTTGCTTGCCCCGCGCATCGCGCGAGGGCGCGTACTTTTTCCGTTACCTGTGGGAAGGCTGCAATCGCTTTGAACAGGAGGTCATCGACCAGGGCATTACGGTTGAGCGTGTTGAATTTGGCGTGGGCGGTTACGCCGATGCGCTCGAGCAAATCGACGAGCGTTTGCAGGTGGGTGAAAAGATTGATGGCTTGCTTGCCTATGCGCCGGGCGACGATCGTTCAACTGAGCTTTTGGGGCAGATCGCCGAGGCGGGCGTGACGATTGAGCTTGTCGACGGCGACCGTCCGCATTTGAATCGTTTGGGTGCGAGCTTGGCCGATTATTCGACGGCGGGCAGCCTTATGGCCGAGCAGGCGGCAAACCTGGTCCATGCTTCTGGGGCCGACGCCCGCGTGCTCCTTTTGACAGGCGACCCATATACCGATTCGCACTATCTAACCGCCCGCGCCTTCCACAATTACCTGCGCGAACGTGATATTCCATGGCAGGTTGAGGATCTTGCAGGTGCCCATGCGCAAGTCAAACAACTCGAGCATGAGCTCGAAAAACGCTTGAGTGCGCCGGACGCTCCCGAACTTATCTGTAGCGTCTTTGCCGTTGGTTCCGAAGTGGTTGCCGACGCGCTCGCCTCGAGCGGCAAGGCCGGTCAGGTCATGGTGATCGGCAACGACCTGTTTCCCGAAAGTGCTCTGGCCTTGCGCCGCGGTATCTTTACCAATATTGTCTATAAGGACCCGACGAGCCTGGCGTATCGCGGCGCTAAGACGCTGGGCGATTATCTGCTGTGGGGAAGGATCCCGACGGAGCCCGTCCAGAAGGGCGCCGTCGAGATGGTGTTTGCCAGCAATGTCGACCGCTACTGCGAACTTGCGGGAATTTAGCCGATTGAGCAGGTACCCCCTCTTGCGACGTGCATTTTTGGGAGTATTCAGCATTGGCATGCCCTGAATGAGGTGCAGAACGACTGTTTTAAGTGCCCCCGATGGCGTAATTTGCCATCGGGGGCACTTTTTATGCCGATCGGGCGCTATCTGCATTCCAAATAGGACGCTGAGGATGGCGCACGGCGCGCTCCAATGCTGAATACTCCCAAAAATGTACGTCGGGACATGACCCACCTGTGCAAAAGCGCTCAAGTTCGGTGTTCGGGGACGCCAACCGGTCCGCAATACATGCAAGTCACATCTCCAGCAACCGTTGAACGGGCAAAATCTACCGTTCACCCCGTGATGGTTAGGTGAACGTTCACCTAATGTTCCATTTTGCATTACTATAGTGAACGTTCACCTAAAGGATAACGAGCGCGCCGTGCGCCCGCGTTGCCAGCAAAGGGGCTGTTTGATGAAAAACTTTATGGACGATCAGGATTTCCTGCTGAGCACTAAGACCGGCGAGGAGCTGTTCCACAACTTTGCCGAGGACATGCCCATCGTCGACTATCACTGCCACATTTCTCCCAAGGAGATTTGGGAGGACAAGCGTTTCGAGAACATCACCGAGGTTTGGCTGGGCGGCGACCACTACAAGTGGCGCCTGATGCGTGCCAACGGCGTCGACGAGCGTTTTATCACTGGCGACGCCCCTGCTCGCGAGAAGTTCCAAAAGTGGGCCGAGACCCTGGGTCGCTGCGTTGGCAACCCCGTCTTTGAGTGGAGCCACCTGGAGCTTAAGCGCTACTTTGGCTACGAGGGCGTCCTCAACGGCAAGACTGCCCAGGAGGTCTGGGACCTTGCCAACGCCAAGCTCGCTGAGGCTAGCTTTACCTGCCGCAACCTGATCAAGCATTCCAACGTCCGCATGATCTGCACTACCGACGACCCCGCCGACAGCTTTGAGTGGCACAAGAAGATTGCCGCCGACGACAGCTTTGACGTTCAGGTCGTTCCCGCCATGCGCCCCGATGCCGCTTTGCGCATCGAGCGCGGCCAGGAGTTTGCCGACTACTGCAAGCACCTCTCCGAGGTTGCCGGCGTTGAGGTCAGCGACTTTGAGGGCATGAAGGCTGCCATTTCCAAGCGCTACGACGTTGCTCACGAGCTGGGCTGCCGCGCATCCGACCACGCACTCGACTACGTTATGTACGTCCCGGCTACCGCCGACGAGATCGAGGCTATCTTTGCCAAGGGTCTGGCTGCCGAGCCGCTTACCGAGGAAGAGGTCCTCAAGTACAAGACTGCCTTTATGCAGTTTGTCGCTGGCGAGTATGTCCGTCTGGGCTGGGCCATGCAGCTGCACTTTGGCTGCAAGCGCGACAACAATCGCGCCATGTTTGCCAAGCTCGGTCCCGATACCGGCTACGACTGCATCTCCAACTACACGCCGTCCGACCAGCTCGCCGATTTCCTCAACTCCATTCAGGAGACTTGCGGCCTGCCCAAGACCATCCTGTACAGTCTGAACCCCATCGACAACACCATGATCGATACCGTGATGGGCTGCTTCCAGGAGGCTCCGACTGCCGGTAAGATCCAGAACGGCTCCGCCTGGTGGTTCAACGACAACGAGGTCGGTATGCGCGAGCAGCTCACGGCTCTGGCTAACGAGGGCGTGCTGGGCAACTTTGTGGGCATGCTTACCGATTCCCGCTCCTTCCTGTCCTATCCGCGCCACGAGTACTTCCGTCGCGTGCTGTGCAGCGTGATCGGCGAGTGGGTCGAGCAGGGCAAGTACCCGGCCGACATGGAGCTGCTGGGCGAGGTTGTACGCGACATCAGCTACAACAATGCGGTCCGCTACTTTGGCTTTGACCTGGACACCGTCGAGGCCTAAGCCCGCATCAAATCACATCGAACTCGGGAGCGCCGTTGCCACACGCGGCGCCCCGTTTTGCTTGCACGCTAACAGTTATCTAAGGAGAGACATAGATGGAGAACATCAGCTATGATGCGCTCGAGAAGATCGGCTACAAGGGCTACCTGCTGTCCAAGGACGCTCCCGAGAAGGTTTTGCAGTTTGGCGAGGGCAATTTCCTGCGCGCCTTCGTCGACCGCTTTTTTGACATGGGCAACGAGGCCACCGGCTGGAACGGCAAGGTCGTCATGGTGCAGCCCATCAGTGGCGCCTTTGGCTTTGCCGACGGTATCAATGCCCAGGACGACCTGTACACCGTGCTGATGCGCGGCAAGGAGAACGGCAACACGGTTGACGAGTCCCGCGTGATTAGCGCCTGCAGCCGCTGCCTCAACCCGTATCGTGAGGACGACTATCGCGCCATGATGGAGGTCGCCGTCTCCGACGACCTAGAGATCATCGTCTCCAACACCACCGAGGCCGGTATCGCCTACGACCCGTCCTGCAAGGCCGACGACATGCCGCCTGCGAGCTTCCCCGCCAAGCTTGCCCAGGTGCTCCACACTCGCTGGGCCGCCGGTAAGCCGGGCGTCATCGTCCTCGCCTGCGAGCTCATCGATCACAACGGCGAGGAGCTGCTGCGCATCATGAACCAGTACGTGAGCGACTGGGGTTGGGAGGACGAGTTTGCGCAATGGATGGCCAACGACTGCACCGTCTGCACCACGCTCGTCGACACCATCGTCCCCGGCCGCATCCGCGATCCCAAGGAGGCCGCGGCGGTTGCCGAGCGTCTGGGCTATGAGGACCCCTTCCTGGCCGTGCGCGAGCCCTTCCAGATGTGGGGTATCCAGGGCGACGAGTCGCTTGCCGAGAAGCTTCCCTTTGTGAAGGCTGGTCTTCCGGGTGTCTTTGTTACCCCCGATGTCACGCCGTACAAGAAGCGCAAGGTCCGCATCCTCAACGGTGCCCATACCGCCTTCGTTCCGGGTTCCTGGGTTGCCGGTTTTGACATCGTGCGCGACTGCATGCATGACGAGACCGTCCGCGGCTTCATGAACACCATGCTCTACGACGAGGTCATTCCGACGCTTGCCGCCGACCTGGATGTCGAGGACTGCAAGGCCTTTGCCGCCGCTGTCGAGAATCGCTTCGACAACCCGTTTATCGACCACGCGCTGCTCTCCATTTGCCTCAACTCCACGGCTAAGTGGCGCGCCCGTGACCTGCCCACGCTCAAGGACTACGTTGTCGAGACCGGCAACCTGCCCAAGTGCCTGGCGACGAGCCTTGCTACGCTCATTGCCTTCTATACGCAGGAGCTCGTTGCTCGCGAGGGCGATGGCCTGCACTTGCGCCGCGCCGACGGCACCGAGTACACCGCTCAGGACGACGCCTTCGTACTCGATTTCTACGCCGCCCACGCCGGTGCCGACGATGCCCAGCTGGTGCACGACGTGCTCACCAACGAGCAGATGTGGGGCGAGGACCTTACGCAGATCGCCGGTCTTGAGGAGTTTGTCGTCAGTGCGCTCGCCGTCGTGCGCACCGAGGGTGCCAAGCAGGCCTTCGCCAACGCTCAGGCGTAAATATCCGGCGCGGGTGTGGAATGGCATGCCCGCGCTTCGACTTCTGCTCAACCTGTAGGGTTAGGACTCTTTGTAATGAACACTATCCAGATCAATCCGGCCGACAACGTGATCGTCGCGCTGTCGCCGCTTGCCAAGGGCACCGCCGTCGCGGTTCCCGGGGTGGGCGAGGTCGTGGCCGCGGAGGATATTCCGCAAGGCCACAAGATGGCGGTGCGCTCGATTGCCGCCGGCGAGGACGTCATTAAGTACGGCCTTCCTATCGGACACGTGACGGGCGATGTCCGGCCCGGTCAGTGGCTCCACACGCACAATGTGAAGACCAACCTTTCGGGCGAGGTCGAGTACACCTACAACCCCACGCATCCGGTCGTTGAGTCGGTTGAGCCCGAGACCTTTATGGGGTTCCGCCGCGCCGACGGTCGTGCCGCGACGCGCAACGAGCTGTGGATCATCCCCACGGTCGGCTGTGTCAACGAAGTCGCCCGTGCCATGTGCGAGCAGGCCCAGGATCTGGTCGATGGCTCGCTGGAGGGCGTTTACTACTTCCCGCATCCCTTTGGCTGCTCGCAGACCGGCGCCGACCATGCCCAGACGCGTCGTCTGCTGGTGGCGCTCTCGCGTCATCCTAATGCGGCCGGCGTGCTATTTCTGTCGCTCGGTTGCGAGAACTGCACGCACCAGCAGGTGCTTGACGAGCTCGGTGACTTCGATCACGAGCGCGTTCGCTTCCTCACCTGCCAGGACGTTGCTGACGAGCAGGTCGAGGGCCACAAGATTCTGGCCGAGCTGGCAGACCTGGCCAAGCAGGCCAAGCGTGAGCCCATTCCAGCCTCCGAGCTGGTCATTGGTCTTAAGTGTGGCGGTTCTGACGGTCTTTCGGGCATTACCGCCAACCCCACGATCGGTCGCGTGAGCGATATGGTCGTCGCCCGCGGCGGCACGTCGGTGCTTACCGAGGTGCCCGAGATGTTTGGCGCCGAGAGTATCCTGCTCGATCGCTGTGAGAACGAGCAGGTCTTTGACGCCGCGTCCGACATGCTCAATGGCTTTAAGGACTACTTTATTAGCCACGGTGAGGTTGTCTACGAGAACCCGAGCCCGGGCAACAAGGATGGCGGTATTACCACGCTCGAGGACAAGAGCTGCGGCTGCGTGCAAAAGGGTGGATCTGCCCCCATTGTCGACGTGCTGCCGTATGCCGGCCGGGCAACTAAACACGGCCTGAACATGCTATGCGGTCCGGGCAACGACATGGTGTCCACCACGGCGTTGACGGCAGCCGGCTGCCACGTGATTCTGTTCTCGACCGGCCGCGGCACGCCGTTTGGCGCGCCGGCGCCTACGCTCAAGGTGTTCACCAATCAGCGTTTGTGTGACCACAAGGCCAATTGGATGGACTTTAACGCCGGCGTGATTGCCACGGGTGAGCGCACGCTCGACGAGGCCGCCCGCGATTTGTACCAGCTGGTGCTACAGACGGCGAGCGGTAAGCTCACGAGTGCCGAGCGCCGTGGCTGTCACGAGATCAGTATCTGGAAGGACGGTGTCTGCCTGTAGTGGCAAACAAGTCCGTATAGGGCGCTATTGACCATGGCCCCGTCGGGAGTGTTCCCGGCGGGGTTTCCGTTTTGTGGTTAAGTGAAAAAATTGGAAAATACGATAAACGTTCACCTATCTCATGGGTGTCCAGCATGGCACATTTACCAGCAGACAATAGGTCTTAGAGCCTCAATTGTGTCCGTTCAGCGGTAAAAATCGACCGTTCAAGGATATTATTCAAGTGAACGTTCACCTGTCGTAAGCAATCGCGCATAATCTAACTAAACGTTCACCCTGAACGCTGGGCAGACAGATGTCAGTGTGGACTCAAATGTCTTGTTACAAGACAATCGAGAAAAGAGAGGGAGCTCGATGACTAATAAGATCGGAAAAAAGCGTAAGATCACATTCTGGACGCGCTTGGGCTTTGGTATGGGCGGTATGCTCAATTCTGGTGCCCTGACCTTTACGCACAGCTACATGGTGCTGTTCCTGTCCACGGAGTGTGGCCTGTCCGCAGGCGAGGCTGCACTGATCAGCTCGTTTGCCATCTATGTCAACGCCATTCTTTGCCCGCTGATGGGCTTTGTGGCCGATAACTTCTATGCCACCAAGATTGGCCGCATCTTTGGTCGTCGTCGTTTCTGGATCTTGCTGGCCATCCCGATGATGATCGCCGAGCCGCTCATCTTCGTGGCTACGCCGTTTGGCTTCCCGTACTACTTTGTGCTGTACCTGATCTACAACGTCGCGTACACGTTCTGCACCGCCAACCTGTCGCCGCTTACCATCGAGATGACCGACGACTTTAAGGAGCGTACGTACCTTACCGGCTACAAGCATCTCTTTGGTAACGCCGCCGGCTTCCTGATGGCTGCACTTGTGGGCTTCGGCTTTGGCACCTTCGGCGAGACAAACCCGTTCAGTTACTTCATCATCGCTACGGTCAACGCTTCGGTCATGGCAATCTCGCTGCTCTGCGTGTACCTGTCCACGTGGGAGCACACCCCCGAGGAGGTCGCTCAGGAGAAGATCGAGAGCGTCGGCGAGGGCATCAAGAAGTTCTTTATCGACGTTATCTCCACCTTCCGCAACAAGTCCTTCCGCAAGGTCCTGTATGCACAGGTCTCCACGAAGCTCGCTGCTGCCTGCTGCTCTGCGTGCCTGTCCTTCTTCATCGTCTACTGCCTGCAGATTCCTAAGTCCTACGAGTCCGTGATGGAGATGCCTGGCAAGGTCGTCGCTATCGTCTGCACCGCCATCTGGGTCGCCCTCATGGCCAAGAAGGGCTTCCACAAGTCTTGGTACCTGGCAAATGTCGGTTGCGCTGCGTGCATCATCGCCTTCAACTACTTCGCCTTTGGTCAGATCAACGGCACCTCCACGGTCGCCATCGCCATGATCGCCTACCCCATCATCTTCGCCATCTGGAAGTTCTTCTACGTCGGCTTCCAGTACCTGCCCGATGTTCTGCTCAACTACATCCCCGATGTCGATGAGCTCATCACCCTGCGTCGTCGCGAGGGTATCTACAGCTCCGCTCAGCAGCTCTGCCAGCAGATCGCCCAGGCTATCGCCGTCAACGTATGGGCTATCGTCCTTGCTGCCTCCGGCTTCATTCAGACCGCCGGCAATAGCGACGCCGTGACCCAGCCCGCTACCGTGCCTCTGTATATCTGCGGCTACATGATCATCGGCTGCGCCGGCTTCTTCCTGCTTGCGGCTGTCCTTGCCCGCGGCATCAAGATCGACAAGGAGCAGTGCGACGTCCTTTGCGACGAGATTCACCGAGTCAAGGAGGGTGGCAAGATGGCCGACGTCAAGCCCGAGGTCAAGGCGCTTTGCGAGGAGCTCTCCGGCTTTAAGTACGAGGACTGCTTTGCCCACAACAACGTTGGCTTCCAGGACGGTAGCGTAACTCCCGCCGAGTAAGGCCGACATATCGTCCAAATCACAGGGCCGTGCCACCGGAATTCCGCCGGCAGGCACGGCCCTTTTTCAACAGCGTACAATTTGCCTTTAGAGCATTTTTTTGAGGGAGAAACCCATGGAGACGAACGTTATCTGGCGCAACGCGCGCGCGGCGGTTATCGAGCTTGACGACGGCGGTTACTTTACCTGCGACGATACGTGGGAGATCTTTGTCAACGACGAGCCCGCCGGTACCACGAATACGGTCGAGACCTATGTCGACGGCCTGACCCCCGGCAAGCGCAACCTGGTTCGTTTTGTTTGTGGCGAGCGTGAGCTGAGCGTAGGTGTCACCACGCCGGCTGAGCCCTTTACCATCAACGTTCGCGACTGTGGCGCCAAGGGCGATGCCGAGCATGATGACACCACCAACATCCAGGCTGCCATCATGGCCTGTCCCAAGGACGGGCGCGTGCTGATTCCCGCCGGTAGCTATCGTATCAAGTCCCTCTTCCTTAAGAGCAATATCAACATCGAGCTCGCCGACGGGGCAGTGCTGCTGGCCCGCCACGATCGTGCCGCGCTTGCCTACATTCCGGGCACGGTCACGGGCAACGAGGGCGCCGGTTATGCCGGTACCGATATGCTGCCCCTGGGCCGCTGGGAGGGGGAGAGCTTCTCGACCTACTGTTCTACCTTTACGGGTCTGGGCGTGCACGACGTGTGCATCTATGGTCGCGGCGCGATCGACGGTCAGACCGATTTTGCCGAGGACAACTGGTGGAACAAGGACTTTAAGAACATCTTCCGTCCCGAGGAGGGCCGCGAGGTCGCCCGTCCGCGCATGATCTTCCTGTCCGAGTGCCAAAACGTGAGCCTTGCCGGCTTTACCGTGCGCAACAGCCCGGCGTGGAATATCCATCCCGTCCTGTGCGAGCATGTCGACGCGCTTTGCCTGTCGATCGAGGGTCCCAAGAACTCCCACAACACCGACGGTTTCGATCCCGAGAGCTGCGGCTTTGTCCGCATCCTTGGCTGTCAGTTCTCGGTGGGCGACGACTGCATCGCCATCAAGAGCGGCAAGCTGGGCATTGAGCCCGAGCTTCGTCCCGCTACGCATGACGTGCTGATCTCTCACTGCTACATGCACGATGGTCACGGCGCCGTGGTCTTGGGTTCAGAGGCCGCCGGCGGCATCAAGGACCTTACCGTGAGCAAGTGCCTCTTTGAGCGCACCGACCGCGGCCTGCGCGTCAAGACCCGCCGCGGGCGCGGCAAGGATGCCGTCAACGAGGGCATTACCTTTGAGCACATTCGCATGGACGAGGTGCTCACGCCCTTCGTGGTCAACTCCTTCTACTTCTGTGACAAGGACGGCAAGACCGATTACGTGCAGTCTCGCGAGGCGCTGCCTGTCGACGACCGCACGCCCGGCTTTGGTGCCACGACGTTTTGCGATATCGAGGCCACCAACTGCCATGCTGCCGCGGCCTATATCACGGGTCTGCCCGAGAGCAAAGTAACGCGCCTGACGTTCCAGGATGTCCACGTGACCTTCGCGCCGGATGCCGAGCCCTTTGTTCCGGCCATGGCCTGTGGCGTTGAGCCCATGGTGCGCCAGGGCATCATCGCGCAAAACGTCAAGGTACTCGACCTGCAAAATGTGGTGATCGAGGGCCAGGACGGCGAGGAACTGCAGCTCCAGAACGTCGACAAGGTCGTCCGTTCCTAACTCGGGGTGATGACCAGGGCTGCATTGTCGGATAGATCGGCAATGCAGCCCTTATGCGATACGGCCGTGTGCGCTGCGCTACGCATCATGGTGAAAGGGAATATATGCTCAATAAAACGATTCCTGTCGGGGTCGATGGCTCGTCTGCCACGATTACGTCTTATGTTTTTGCTCCGACCGAAGATGCTTATGCTTTAAAACCGCTGCCTGCAGTTGTGGTCGTGCCGGGAGGCGGCTACGATCACGTTTCGCCGCGCGAAGGCGAGCCGGTAGCGCTCCGTTTGTTGGCGATGGGCTACCAAGCGTTTATGCTGAACTACTCGGTTGCTCCGGCTGTCTATCCGCTGGCATTGCAAGAACTCGCGCGGGCGGTCGATACCGTCCGAAGCCATGCGGCAGAGTACTGTGTCGATCCTGATCGGATTACGGTTATGGGTTTTTCGGCCGGTGGGCATTTGGTTGGCTTGCTCGGGGCGCTTTGGGACCAATCCTGGCTTGCAGAGTCGATCGCGGCATCGCCTGAGTCGATTCGGCCTGACACACTTTGCTTGGGCTATCCGGTCGTAAGCTCGGGGGCCTATGCTCATCGTGGTTCGTTTGAACACCTAACGGGTGCCGATGACGCTTTGGCTCAGAAGTTGTCAATCGAGAATATGGTGGGCGAGGGCTTCCCTCGTACGTTCTTGTGGCATACCGCCGAGGATGCATCGGTGCCAGTTCAAAATAGCCTCCTTCTTGCGCAGGCTCTTGCCGACCACGGGATTGGCTTTAGCCTACATGTCTTTCCGCATGGAAAGCACGGGGCATCGCTCGCCACAGCCCAAACGGCGTTTAAGGGCTGCGCCGAGCATATTCAGCCACAGGTTCAGGGCTGGCCTGAGCAGTTCGCTTCCTGGGAGCGTGATGGACGATGAGCGAAAGTATCTATACGCTGCGCGTTTCGAGGGCTGCGGCAGGAGCGTATCCAACGATTTCCGATGCCTTGGCGGCAGCCGATCAGCTCTATCCGGATGCCGAGCAACCGGTGATGATTTACGTCGATCCGGACGAGTATCGCGAGCGGGTCGAGATTCATCGCTCGCATGTGACGATTGAGGGAGAGACGGCCGACAGCGTGCGTATCGTGGGCAGCCTGGGTGCCAAGATGCCTTCGGAGGACGGCTCGGGCGTGGACGGCACGCTCGGCACGTTTAGGACCTATACCGTTTTGGTCGATGCCGATGACGTGACGCTTGCAAACCTCACGATCGAAAACGATGCGGGCGATGGGCGCGAGGTCGGTCAGGCGATTGCCCTGTATGCCGATGGCGACCGTCTGGTTGTCGATGCCTGCTGCATTAAGGGACACCAAGACACGCTGTTTTTGGGTCCTCTGCCGCCGCATGAGGCCAAACCGGGCGGGTTTATAGGACCCAAACAGTATGCGCCGCGCCGGGTGGGGCGCCAGTATTTTCGACGTTGCCGGATCGAGGGCGATGTCGACTTTATCTTTGGCGGCGCGCGTGCCTACTTTGAGGGGTGCGAGATTCGCTCGCTCAACCGCGATATGGATGTCAACGGGTATGTAACGGCAGCCTCCACGCCCGAAGGCGAGCCGCACGGCTTTGTGTTCCACGGCTGTTCGTTTACAGCTCCGGATGGCGTGGCGCCGGATTCGGTCTACCTGGGTCGTCCTTGGCGCGAATGGGCGCAAACTGTGCTGATCGATTGCTGGCTGGGGCGACATATCAAGCGCGAAGGCTGGTGGGATTGGAATAAGCCGGCGGCACACAACTGCGCGCAGTATGCTGGCGCGATTCTGCATGGGCCGGCGGGTGATACTACCGGCTGGGTGCCGTGGGCGAATGAACTCGATGTGATGGCTGCCGCCGGGTACGCTCGCGAGCAGGTGCTTGCCGGTGGGGATGGCTGGGATCCCGAGGGCGGCGACGGTGATGCGGTTGAGACGGCTGAACTGTCTGCCAACGGCCGCACCGTGCACATCGAGACGTACTGCGAAGACGAACCTGCGCTGCGTGCCCGGCTGAAGCGCGAGGGGCGTTCGGCTGCTTTTACGGGCAAGACTCCTGCAGATTTTGAGGCATGGAAGATTGCGACCAGGACTCGTCTGTACGATGTTTTGGGCCTTTCGCTTATGGACCGCGTCCCGATTGAGATTCGTGAGCTCAGCCGCGTGCGGGTTGCCGGCGGCATCGTGCGCACCCATGCGATGTTGCAGGTCGAGCGCGATGTTTGGATGCCGTTCTACCTGTTGGAACCGTCTCATCCTAAGCTTGATGAGCGGGGACTCAAACGCTGTTATATCTGCCCGCATGGCCATCAGGGAGCGGGTGCTGCAAGCGTAGCCGGTGTTGCGGGCGTGCCGGCTGTCGATGATGCCGTGCGTAAGTTCAATTACGACTACGGTCTGCGTTTGGCACGCATGGGTTACGTGACCGTCTGCCCTGATGCGCGCGGTTGGGGATACCGTCGTGACTGGAAGGGTCAGGGCGATGACGAGAACAGCTACCTGCGCGGTACGTGTCTGAATCAAGCACGTATGGCCGAGCCACTGGGTCTTACGGTCGCGGGCCTCAACGTCTGGGACAACATGCGCTTGATCGATTACTTGGAGGCGCGCGGCGACATTGCCATGGATGACCTGGGTTGCTTTGGTTTTTCGGGTGGCGGCTACATGACGTTGTACCTGGCCGCACTCGACCCGCGTGTGCGCAAGGCGTTTGTCTCGGGCTATCTGTACGGTGTCGACGATTCGCTGCTGCATCTCAATGGCAATTGCAGCTGCAACTACACACCCGGACTTTGGCGCTTACTCGACATGGGCGATATTGCCTCGCTCATCGCGCCGCATCCGCTGCTGGTGCAAAGCTGCGAAGAGGATCATCTGAACGGTTCGCGCGGGCTGAAAAATGTTGACGAGCAGCTCGAGATCGTGCGCGATGCCTACAAGTTGCTGGGTCGCAGAGATGGCCTGCGGCACGAGGTGTGTCCGGGTGAACACCATCTGGGCGTGACACATCTTGCCGAGGATATCGAATGGCTCGATTCGCACGTTGCGGAATGCGCCCGTGCATAGCCCCTCGGCATGCTGCGAATAAACGGTACGTTCCTGTATGACCGCCGATGGGCGGATGAGGAGAAGATTATGGAAACGAAGAGCTTGAGTGAATCGACCATTTGCTGCTTTGGCGATTCGACCACATGGGGCGATAACGGATGCGGCGCAGGCGGTAACGACATCTCCTGGACTTCGCATCTGGGCGCGTTGCTGGGAGGCGCGGTCATCGAGAACTTTGGCATCAAGGGTTCGCGTATCGCCGTCAAGGCCGACCGCAGCGATTCGTTTGTCGAGCGCCTGGACGGCATCGACGATGCGGCCGATATCTACATCGTCTTTGGCGGCGTTAACGACTTTAGCCGCAACGTGCCGCTTGGCGAGTTGGGCAGCACCGATATGCATGAGTTCTATGGTGCGGTCGACTATCTGATCCGAACCATCACGGCGCGCTCACCTCGGGCAAAGCTCGTGTTTATGACGCCGTGCAAGACGAGCGGTAAGCACGAGAAGGATATCCCGGCAAGCGATGAGCTCAATCACCTGGGGTTGACGCAGGTCGCCTACGTGCGGGCGATGCTCGAAGTCTGCGACCGCTACTCCGTTCCGGTGATTGACCTGTATGCGCAAAGTGGCATCAGCCCGTTTTTGCCAGAGCACCGCGAGCTCTATATGCCGGACGGTCTGCATTACAGTCCTGCCGGCTATGAGCGCCTGGCGCATCGCATCGCCGCGGGTCTCACCGCCGTTTGCCGCTAAAAGTCTGCCGTTTGCGGGGAATATAGGGTTAACGTTCACCCTATATTCCCCGTTCGCGTTACACTAGGGGTAACGTTCACCTATCGTTTATGTCAGAGGGGACAGCAATGGGTTGCAATCAAATCCTGGACCGTTATATCGAGCAGTTGATCGAAACCTCTACGCCGCAGGCGCCGGCTTGGAATATCGAAAAGATTCGCGCCGGCAAGGAGAACACCTGGAACTATATCGACGGCTGCATGATCAAGGCGCTCATCGAGCTGTACGAGATCACGGGTGAGCAGCGCTACCTGACCTTTGCCGATGACTACATCGATTTCTTTGTCCAGGACGACGGTACCATCAAGCATTACAACCCGCAGGAGTACAACCTCGATAACGTCAATGCGGGCAAGACCCTCTACAAGCTGTATGACCTGGTGGGCAAGCCCAAGTACCGTGCCGCCATGGACACCATCTACCGCCAGCTCGAGACCCAGCCGCGCACCAAAGAAGGCGTGTTTTGGCACAAGGCCGTCTATCCCAACCAGATCTGGCTCGATGGCATGTATATGGCCCAGCCGTTCTACATGCAGTATGAGCTGAGCTTCCACAACCGTCGTGCCTGCTCGGACAGCTTCCATA
>URDE01000039.1:0-14779 GCA_900546525.1 uncultured Collinsella sp. | reverse complement strand
GCGCCCTCGAGGAAGAAGCGACGGCTAAAGTAGTTGTACCAGGTGACCAGGAACGTGGCGATGGCCTTCATGGCCTGGTAGCCGATGCTCAAAAACGTGACGCCCACAAACATGTACAGATCGTTGAGACCCAGGCCAATCACCGACAGGATGGTGAAGATCGTAAACTCGCGCTTGCGGCTCATGCCCTCGCGATGGTCGAACACGTACTTCATGCTGAGCCAGTAGTTGACCACGACGGACGTGATAAACGAGATCGTGGTGCTCATCAAAAAGTCGAGGTGGAACAGCTCGACGAGTGCAATGAGCATACCCCAGTCGATGCCAAAGGAGATAAGACCCACGACAGCGAACTTGAGGAACTGCTTGGTATGAGGTTGTGCCAGTGCCTTGTGCACGTAATCACATCCAATGCGTTGATGAATCGAGCAACGAGATACTTTAGAGCTTTTGCAAGGGAAACGTAAGGGCTTTGCCAAGAACTATACGAACTCGCCAAATATTCAAGAGGTAATCCGCAAACGTTGCAAATCTTCCCGTAAACGAGCAAAGCCCACGAACAACGCAGCGCTCGACGTGCGTCATCCGTGGGCCCCGTAGCTGTGCGGGAAAGTCGAGCTACTTGGTCTCCTCGCCCTCCAGGAAGATCTTTCGGGTCACAAAGTTGTAGACCATAACAAGCGCGGTGGCGCAAATCTTGGCGATATTGGCCTCGAGCCCCAGGCCGGCGTTGAGCGCCAGCACGATACCGTCGTTGAGCGCCAAGCCGATTACGGACAGCACGACAAAGATAATGAACTCGCGGCGGCGGCTCATGCCCTCCTTGTGCGCAAACACGTACTTCATGCTCGCGACGTAGTTAAAGATAAGCGAGACGATAAAGCCGCTGGTATTGGCGATCAGGATATTGAGGCCCAGACCGTAGTGAAGCAGATTCATGATGCCAAAGTCGATGACCGTGGCGACGACGCCGACGACGCCAAACTTCATGATCTGCGCAAGGAGCTTTTGCATGGTACCTGCCTTAGGGTGGCGCCGGAGCGCCGCGGGGATGACAAACTCAGCAAGTTTAGCCAATCCCCGCAGGCGGGGCTAGGCGCGCTCCTCGATAGCACCGTTTCTATATGCATCGAGCAGCTGGCGTAGGTCCTGGATTTGGCTGCGGATCTTGGCGCCAGTGTCGGTATCGCTGACCATGCGGCGGCGGTCGGCCTCGTCAAAGCGGTTGGTCTCGCTTTCGATGTCCACGTTGCGGGTGAGCGCCTCGGCAACGGTGGTAAAGGCCCGGTGCGACTTAAGACGGCATCCGCGCGAGCTCGAGATAAGCGTGTAGCCGGCGATGCCCGTCTTGGGATGGTAGGCGCGACAGAAGCCGCCGTCGATGACCAGCAGCTTGCCGTTGGCGCGGATGGGCTGCTCGCCCTTGGTCGTCTTGACGGGTGTGTGGCCGTTGATGATGTGGCCGGTCGGCGAACATGCCATGGGTGCGACGCCGAACTCGTGCATGATGTCGTCGCAGACCGAGGGCGACTTAGTAAGCGTGAAGTACGGGTCCATCGGCTCGGCCCAGGTGCTCTTATCGGCGATATAGGCACGCTCAAAGGTACGCACCAGGCGTCCGCTCGCGGGTGAGTTAAAGCCGATCCACAGGTACCACATCCAGTCGAGGGCGTCGCGGTCGCCCACGCGCCAGGCGCGGCGGGCGATGCGGTCGCAAAAATCGAGATAATCGCGACCGGCGTGCCAGGTACCCAGGCAGTTCATGCTGCTAAAGGTACCATCCTCGTTGAGCGGCACACAGCCATGGAACAGCAGGTTGCCGTTGGTGACCTTGTACATCGAGCCGTGGGTATAGAGGAAATCGATGTGGCGATGCAGATGATCGGCGGTGACAAACTCGGACACGAGCTTGTCGATGATGTGCTGCTCCTCGGGCGTGAGCGTGTAGGGGTCCGTCGGGTCGACGGTGGGGAAGTCGTTGGTCGCGAGCGGCCATACGCTGCCGTCGGCGAGCGTGACCGTGCCGGTGTCGTGGTCGATCTTGTCGAGCAGCAGGCGGTCGGTCATGTCGAACTCGGGGTGACGCTGGATAATCTGGCCCTCGAGTTTAAAGAGCAGCACGTTGATGGCCTTGATCAGCGGGGTGATGGGCTCGCCGGCGGTATAAGTGGCGTCGGCGAAGGCGACAAGCTCGCGCAGCGAGATGCCGTAATCGTTCTCGAGGATCTCGTAATTGTCGTAGCGCAGGTTGTTGCGCAGCACCGTGGCGATGCAGGCGGGCTCACCGGCCGCAGCGCCCATCCACAGCAGATCGTGGTTACCCCACTGAATATCGAGCGAATGATAGGTGAGCAGGCGGTCCATAATCTTGGCCGCACCGCCGCCACGGTCGAAGATGTCGCCCACCAAGTGCAGGTGGTCGACGGCGAGGCGCTTGATGAGTGAGGCGAGCGACTCGATAAAGTCGTCGGCGCTGGCGGTCTCCAGGATGGACTCAATGATGCGCTCGTGATAACGCACGCGGTAGTTGTTCTCGTCTGGATGCGTGTGCAGCAACTCGTCGATGATGTAGGCGTAATCACGCGGGATGGCCTTACGCACCTTGGAGCGGGTGTAGCGACTCGAAAGCGAGCGGGCAACCACAATGAGCTGGTCGAGCATGGTCTTGTACCAGGTGGGCGAGTCCTCGCGCCGGCTGCGGACAAGATCGATCTTCTCGCGCGGATAATAGATGAGCGTGCACAGCTCTCCCTTTTCGTCAAAGGAGAGCGTGTCGCCAAAGATCTCGTCGACATGCTCGCGCACGACGCCCGAGCAGTTGTTGAGGATGTGCATAAAGGCTTCGTATTCGCCATGCACATCGCTCATAAAATGCTCGGTGCCCTTGGGCAGGTTGAGGATGGCCGAGAGGTTGATGATTTCGGTAAATGCGGATTGCTCGGTGGGGAACTGTCTCGACAGCAGACGCAGATACTTGAAGTCTTGCGGATTGCGATCGAATGCGACCATGAGGCACCTTCCGATGTGGTTGGTAAAACTGATAAACAGCGTCAAACGTTTATCAGTATGCGCCGCTTTTGTTTCGATTGGGGATGGGAGGTCGAATTGTTGGCCGAACGGTTTGGTAAATCGATTTAGTTGAGGTAGATATGGCGGTTGAATGGAGACGTAGGGTCGTTTTTTGCAGGCGCATACCTCCGGGATCGATAGAGATGATGACGGTAAAGATGTTCACTACCTTTGGTTCAATTTGGTAAATAGCGGACATTTGTACCGTATTCACACTTGCTGTGCGATAATTTGCGCAGCAATGAGTAAGGAGCCTCATATGAGTGATTTTGTCCTGACCTGTGAATCCGCCGCCGATCGAACCCGTGAGTTCTTTGCATCGCGCAATATCCCTGTCGTGTGTTTTCATTACGAGATCGACGATGTTGTCTATACGGACGATCTGTATCAGTCGATTACGCCGGACGAGTTTTTTGCCCAGATTGCCGCGGGCGCTATGCCCAAGACGTCTCAGGTGAGCGTGGGTGAGTACGAGGAGTTTTGGGAGCCGTTTGTTGCCGAGGGTAAAGACGTGCTGCACCTGACGTTGTCGTCGGGTATTTCGGGCACATATGGATCGGCCTGCGTTGCGGCGCAGATGCTCGCGGATCGCTATCCCCAGGGCGGTAAGGTGCGCGTCATCGATTCGCTGGCGGCGTCTTCGGGCTTTGGCCTGCTGGCGGAATGTGCCGCCGACGTTCGCGATGGCGGCGCTTCGCTCGATGAGACGGCCGCTTGGATTGAGGAGCATAAACTCAACCTGCACCACTGGTTCTTCTCGACCGATCTGTCGAGCTACCTGCGTGGCGGTCGCATTTCGGCCGCGAGCGCGATCATCGGCACGGCGCTCAAGATTTGGCCGCTCATGACGGTCGATTGCGAAGGTGAGCTGGCGCCGCGTGAGAAGATTCGCACCAAGAAGCGCGCAATCTCCGAGATGGCCAAGACCGTGATGGCGCATATGCAGGACGGCGTGAACTATTCGGGCAAGTGCATCATGTCGCACTCGGCGTGCCGTGAGGACGCCGAGGCCGTTGCGGCACTGATAGAGGAACAGGTTCCGCAGCTCAAAGGCAAGATTGAGATCAATAGCATCGGTGCTCTGATTGGCTCGCATACCGGCCCTGGCACGGTGGCCGTCTTCTTTATGGGCGACAAGCGCGTGGACTAACGTTCGTGGGCTGGCTGACGGTTTTAACGGCTGCGCCTGTCCCTCCTGACATTCGATAACAGAAAAAGGCCTGTCCCGTTGTTTGCGGGACAGGCCTTGCTGTTGCGGCTAGCGTTTCTTTCCGCGGAAGAAGAAACCGTGCAGCGAGGGCTTGAGTCTGCGGTTGGCGCGACGCTCCTCGATATGATCGTGGATCGAAGCGACGCGTTCGATGACTTCGTCGGGGATCGGCACGTCGGGATTCATGTTCTCGACCTGGCTGACCTCGGCGGCGGCGACCTGGTCGATAATGGGCACATCGTCGCGCGAGATGACGGGCGTGGCGTCTTCTTTCATCTTGCGGTAGCGCTGCATCATGTCGGTCTGAAGCTGCTGGGCCGAAGGCGGCGTCCAGATGATGGCATTGGCGCCAGCGGCGATGGTCTCACGGATGCTCTCGGGCGTCTTGCCGCCCGGTGCGATGAGCGGCAGGTTGGGATAGTGCTCGCGCAGTTCACGCAGGACCTGGGGCGTGTTCTTGCCGGCCGCGATGTTGAGGATCTTGGCTCCGGCGCGCACTTTGGCATGCGCATCATCGTCGCAGCGAACGACCGTGGCGATGACGGGGATATCGGCGATGTTGGTGATGTGCTCGACCATCTCGGCGGTAGCGGGGGAGTTGACCACGCAGCCCGCCGCGCCCTGCATCTCGGATACGGCCGCCATCTGCACGGAACGCTTACCGGTGGTGGTGCCGCCGCCAACGCCCACAAAGACCGGGCACTCGGCAACAGTCAGCAGCGCCTGTGTAATGGCGGGCTGCGGCGTGAAGGGGTAGACGGCAAACACGGCATCGGCATTGGAGTTGCGGATGACCGCCACGTCGGTGGTGTAGATGAGCGATTTGATGCGGCGGCCAAAGAGCGTAAAACCGCTGGCCTCCTCGATCTCATCGGGCATGCGGAGGGCCGCCTTGCGCAGGCGCCCGTCGATGGGCAGCGGCTCCATGGGCAAAAGGCCGTTGGGAGTTACGGCCACCTGGGGCTCGGTAAATTCGTCTGCAAGCTCTACCTCGGAGAAGTCGACCGAGGCGACGATGTCCTCGTGAACCTCGGCGGGAACATCGATGGGGGCTTGGTCGTTCGTCGCGGCAGGCGTCTCGAAGGAGCTGGTGGCGACAAAAGCGTCGACGCGCTCGTTTAAATCGTTGAGAGAATCCATGGCGGTCCGTTTCTATGTTCTGCGGTCGGCAGTGTACGACCGGCGTTGCGAGTGCTAAATCGTTTGACGAGTTGATTTTTCCCCGCCGCGCCATCCGTTAGACTGAAGGACCGGCGAACGTGAAGGAGCTGTGGTGGCGGGAATCGAGGTGCTATCTTGAATGTCCCGTATGCAAAAGAGAGGTGACGCGGTATGGAATTTTCGGCAATGTTAGGCTCGATTGGCCTATGCGTGGGCGCAATCGTTGCCGCCGCGGTCATCTACTTTGCGGTCACGGCCATTAAGGGCAAAAAGGCCGAGCGCAAGGAGCGTGAGGCGCTTAAGCAGTGCCGTGACCAGCAGGACAAGCGCGCACGGCGATAGCTTGTTGAGTTTTGGATCCGTGCGCTAGCTGCGTTTTCGGACCAGGGCGATATAGAAGCCCTCAAAGTCGCGACTGGGCGGAATGGTCAGCGTGCCTGGCATGCCGTTGGCAATGGCCGAGACGTGACCCGCGGCAATGGCTTCGGTAAGGGCGTTGCACTCGATGCGCGGTTCCTCACCGGCTTCGCGGGCGCGGCGTGCTTCGCTTTCACTCGGTGTACCGTCGAGGGGGATGAGCTCGCAGTCCATGTGCTTGTCGAGGGCCTCTTGCAGGGCATCCTCGTTTTCCTGCGGCAAGATCGAACACGTCGAATAGACGAGTGTACCGCCCGGTTTGAGGGCTCCCATGGCGCGGTCCAGAAGCGCGCGCTGCGAGCGGGCACACTTAATGAGCAGCTGCTCGGTGAGGCCGCGCAGACTTTTCTCGTTGCCGCTGATGACGGTGCCCGTACCGGAGCAGGGGGCGTCGAGCAGAATACGGTCAAAGCGGAAGAACTCGTCAAGCTCGCGTGCGTCAATGCGCATGACGGGTACGTTTTTGACGCCCTGGCGGTGGAGGTTGGCTTCGAGCTTTTCGGCGCGGGGAATGCTCATCTCGCAGGCCGTGAGGTGTGCCTGGCCCTGGGTGAGGGCGGCGATCTGCGTCGTCTTGCCACCGGGGGCAGCGCACATGTCCAGGATGTCCTCGCCGGCCTGAGCGCCCAGGACTAACGGCGGCATCATGGACGACAGGCTTTGCAAGTAGATTTTGCCGTCGCGGTAGATGTCGAGGTCCCATAGGTCGGAAACCTGGGCCTCGGGCAGGATGAAGGCGTCCGGATACCAGGTAACGGTTTGGTGCGCGATGCCGGCCTCGTCGAGTGCGGCGGCGATGTCCTCGGCGGTCGCCTTGAGCGTGTTGGCGCGCAGCGTGACCGGGCGCGTGGCTGCGGCGCCAAAGCCCTCGATCACGAGCTCGGCATCGGCAGGCGTATAGGCGCCAGCAATCGTGTCGACCATAAAGCGCGGCAGGTCGGCGGCGCAGGGAAGGGCGGCAAGCTGGTCGGAAAGCTCGGTGGCGGCAAACTGCCTGAGCTTGAGCTCGGGCTTAACCTGCTTTTTCTGCTTACGACGACGCGGCTTGGACATCCGTCTTTCCTTCCCATTCCAGTAAAAGTAGTCAATTTGGGACGGGGCTATTTTGACTGCTTTTGACAAAACCGATCAATGCTGGTGCGACTACGGCAAAGTAGTCAAAATAGCCCCGTCCCAATTTGACTACTTTCCGGGCACGCTGCTGCTGGCGTGCTTTAGTACTGGCTCTCGTGCTTGCTAAAGAAGTCGAAGCGCGGGGGCAGCGGCTTTACGCGGTGCTCGCCGGGCTTCTCGCCCAGGCTCTCCACAAACTCGTCCGTGGAGGCAAAGATGTTGTCCCAGCTAAAGAAGGCGACCGGGTCGACGTCGAAGTACTCGCAGATGAGCTCGCAGCCGGCCGGGACGATGCCGTGCATGAGCACGGTCGCCACGCGCAGCTCGGTGAAGGCGTCGACCAGGGCCTGCGTCATGGCGGCGTTGGCCGGCTCACCCTCGAGCTTGTTGGCGGCCTTGGAGGCATCGCTCCAGCGCTTGTTGGCGGCGCGCAGGTAGTCGTCGCACACGGCGAGCGCGCGGTGCGTCTCGAACTTGTACATGGCCTGCTCAAAGGCAAGGACGGCCTGCTCGGCAGCCTCGACCACGGCGGCAGAGGCGGCGCCGGCGGGAATGCAGCCGTTGCGATAGGGGCTCTCGTCGCCCTCCTTGATGGCGACGCCATAGAAGCAACTGCGGGCCAGGCGGTTGAAGACGCCGGTCAAAAGGGCGCTCTCCTTAAGGGCCGGGTCGATAACGCGCTTGTCGTCGCAGGCGCGCACCTCGTTGCCGTCCTTGTCCTTGCCGGTCACGCGCGTGTCGTATGCCTTGGGGCTAAAGCTCACCGGCTTCTCGGAAAGGCCGAGCGACAGCCAATGCGCGCGCATCTGCTCGCAGGTGTAGTGGTTGAGCAGGTCGTCTGCCGGCGGGGGAGGCGTCTGCGAGGACGAGCTGGCCTTTTTGCCCATGTAGAGCAGGTGGTAGCAGGCACTGACGGTGCTCTGCGTGAGGTTCCAGCCCAGGGCCTCCCACATGGCGGTCTGCGCGATGCAGTAGAAGTAGATGTTGTCCTGGCCGATGAACTGGTAGATCTGAGCGTCGTCAGAGCACCACCAGTCGCGCCAGTCGAGTGAGCTGTGCTGGTAGGTGGGCGCGGGGACCTGCGTGGAATCGGCGGCGGGCTCGCCCATGAGGGCGGCATCCTGGGCGGCGACACCCTCGGTCACGCCAGCGGCGTGGGCATCGCGGGCGAGCACGGTGCGGGTGTAGCTGATGGGCGCCCACAGGCTCTCGGGCCAGCACCAGCAGGTGACGTCGGAAACGCCGTCGACCTCGGGCACCGGAACGCCCCAGTCGATGTTACCGGTGATGCGGAAGGGTACGAGCGCCTTGCCGCTGCGGAAGCGCACGCCGCCGTTAGCGAGCACCGCGTGGGCGTCGTCGCGCTCCTTCCAGCTGGGGAAGGTGACGGTAAAGCTGCTCTTGTTGCCCTCGGGCTCCAGCACGGTGTGCTCGGGGAGCTGGTCCTCGACGGCGTCGAAGGCCTCGCGGAACTTGTTTTGAATATAGAGCTGTGCCGGCAGCAGCCACTCTTCCATGGTCTTGGAGACCACGGAGCGAACCTGCGGGTTCTGGGCGAGCTTGGCGGTGTAGGTCTTCATAAAGTCGAGGTAGGCCGGCAGGTCGAAGTAGAGGTTGTCGACCGGGCGCAGCTCGGGCACCTCGCCGGTGAGCTGGCTCTTGGGCGCAATGAGCTCCTCGGGCTCAAACTGGTGACCCAGGTCGCACTCGTCGGCGTACGCCTTCTCGGACTTGCAGCCCTGGATGGGGCAGCGGCCGATCACCTGACGGCCGTTGAGGAACGTGCCGGCCTTGGCGTCGTAGAACTGCAGCGTGGAGCGCTTGGAGATGGTGCCCTGCTCGTGCAGGCGCTCGATAATCTCGGCAGTCACTTCGTTGTGAATCTGCGCAGCCGGCTCAAGGCCCGAGCCGCCGTAGATATCGCAGCTGATGTTGTAGTTGTTGAGGGTCGCGGCCTGGCGGGAGTGATTGGACTCGACGTACTCGCTAATGGACTTGTCGTAGCCTTCGTTTTCCTTGAGCTTGCGGTAGCTCTCCATGATGGGTGAGCCGTAGCAGTCGGTGCCCGAGGTGAAGATGACGTTCTCGCGGCCCAGACGGTCGCGCAGGAAGCGGGCGAAGAAGTCGGCCGGGACAAAGACGCCACCAACGTGGCCAAAGTGAAGGCCCTTGTTGCCGTAGGGCTCGCCGGCGGTAACGATGGCGCGGCGAGGCCAGCTGGGACGGTCGTTCATGGAGTATTTGGATGCCATGGGACTCCTTCGCATATGGTGAGAGCGCGGCCGGGCGCAAGGCCTGGCGACGCGGTGGTCAATTCGTGCATATCGTTCGACATTATCGCACATGCGGACGGGTACGTGGCAGGGGCGCTATCCTAAGATGCTATGAATGAGATTTCCAACATACATGCGTTTGAGGACGAGGATTTTCTGCACGCCTGCTTTGTGTGGGGGATGGCAGTGCTTGGCGCATTTGCCGTGTGCCTGGTGCCGGTGTTTATGCTGCTGGGCGGGCCCGCGGACTTGGATGCGGCTGACGCGGGTGGCTGGACGGCCGTTTTGGGCTGGATAGTCGGCTTGGCTGCGGTTTCGGCGGTGTCATTTGCCGTGCACGAGCTGGTGCACGGTGTGTTTTTTAAGCTGCTGGCACCTGCGGGCGCGAAGGTGACCTTTGGGGCGAATCGCGAGACGGCGATGATCTATGCCTGCGCCGAGGGCGTTGTGTATTCGCGCCGGCGGTACGTGGCGGTTTGCCTGGCGCCGACGGTTGCCTTGACGGTGGCGTTTGCCCTGGGGTTTGCGTTCTCGGGCTATCCGCTGCTGTGCTACCTGGCGGCCGGCTTGCATTTGTCGGGCTGTGTGGGCGATTGGTATTACGTGCGGACCATCCTGCGCGACCGTCGCATTGCCGCCTGCGAGGACACATCCTTTGGCGTGCGTTTTTTCGCAAGGTAGTCTTTTTGGGATGATTTTTCTGGGACGGGGATGTTGATGAAGCCGTTGCTGCTGCATGCTTGCTGCGCGCCGTGCTCGCTGGAGCCGGTTCGTCTGCTGCGTGAGGAAGGGTTTGAGCCCACGATTTGCTGGACCAACCCCAATATTCAACCGCGCGATGAATGGCAGCGCCGCTTGGACGAGCTGCGCCGGTGGTGTGCCGATGGCGGCATCGAGCTCATCGAGGCAGGGGAGGACCGCGATCGCTGGGAGACCGGTGTGGCACCGCTGGGTGCCGATCGGCCCCGTCGCTGTCGCGCGTGCTATGCCTTGCGCTTGGCCGAGGCGTGCCGCGTGGCCCAGGAGCGCGGGTTCGAATATGTGGGTACGACGCTCGCCGTCTCGCCGTATCAGCTGTTCGATACCTGTAATGACGTGCTTGAGCGCTTGGCGGCGGCACATGGGCTCACCCCGGTCATTCGCGATTTTCGCCCGTATTACCCCGAGGCCACGCGTCGTTCGCGTGAGCTGGGCATGTATCGGCAGAACTACTGTGGTTGCCGCTTCTCGGCTGTCGAGGCAGCCATGGACCGCGCTCGCATCCGTGACGAGCGCAAAGCCGCCAAAAAGTAGTTCATTTGGGACGTCAGCCTGCTAGGATGTAGAGCGGACTTTAGCTATATAAGGAGTATCCGACGTGTCTATGCGTACCGATGATTTTGACTACAACCTTCCCGAGGAACTGATTGCCCAGGCTCCTGCCGAGCCGCGCGACTCCTGCCGCCTGCTGGTGGTGGATCGCAAGGGCTCCCAGGCGGGAACGCCGCTGGAGCACGGCGGTACCGTCGAGCACCGCATCTTCCGTGACATCATCGACTATATCGAGCCGGGCGATGTGCTCGTCATCAACAAGACGCGCGTGATGCCGGCCCGCCTGATCGGTCGCAAAGCCGGCTCGGGTGGCGTGGTCGAGACGCTGCTGCTCAAGCGCCGCGAGGACGTGGATCCGCTGGGCCATGTTTGGGAGTGCCTGGTTAAGCCGGGCAAGCGTCTGAAGCCCGGTGCTCAGATTGAGTATCGCGCCGGTGGCGCCCATGCGCCCGAGGGCGCGCCCGTGGTGCTGACGGCCGAGGTCATCGACTTTGTCACCGATAGCCGCGGTGGCCGTCTGGTGCGCTTTGAGCCGGCCGGTTGCAATGCCGCCGGCGAGCCGCGCACGCTCGACGAGGCCATCCATGCTGCCGGCCACGTGCCGCTGCCGCCCTACATTACCGATTACGAGGGCGATCCCGAGAAGTACCAGACCGTCTACGCCATGAAGGAAGAGCACTCGGCTGCCGCTCCCACGGCGGGTCTGCACTTTACCCCCGAGCTTATGGCCGCTATCGAGGCCAAGGGCGCCAAGTTTGCTGCCGTCGAGCTCGAAGTGGGCATCGATACCTTCCGCCTGGTGGAGGAGGACGATCCCACGCAGCATGTGATGCACACCGAGCGCTACCACGTGTCGCAGGAGGTTGTCGACGCCGTGCATAAGGCGAAGGCCGAGGGCCATCGCGTGATTGCCGTTGGTACCACCGCAGTGCGCTCGCTCGAGAGCGCGTTTGACGCGGACGCGCCGGTGTCCGATCCAGCTGTGACGGCGCGCTATTTTGAAGGCCGCGAGGACGGCGCCGACACGCTCGGCCGCGGTGACATCGTGGTGCGCGAGAACGCGACAACGCAGCTCTACCTCATGCCCGGCTCGACCTATCACGTGGTCGATGCTCTGATCACCAACTTCCATGTGCCGCGCTCCACGCTCATGATGCTCGTGAGCGCACTTGCCACCCGCGACCAGATCATGGATGCCTACGCCGCCGCTATCGAAGAGCGTTACCGCTTCTTCAGCTTTGGCGACGCCATGCTCATTTGTTAGTTACGCGGTTCTACGAACCGCGTAACTGCTCGACGCTGCAAACGCCCCTAAGCGGCAATCTGACGTTCAATCGTCGGGCATGACCTTTGTAGTTACGCGGTTTTACCAAACCGCGTAACCGGTTGACGCTGCAAACCCGCCAGAGCGGCAATCTGCCTTTCAACTTCGGCGGCATGACCAGAAGGTCAATGCCGCCTTGTTTCAAGGCACCTTGCTCGCTCTGGTGGGTTTTCGCTGTCGGTGCCAAAACACCGGCGTTGCCTTGGCTGTCAATGTGGCACTTGGGGACGTTCCTTTTGTGCCGGCACCTGGGGACGTTCCTTATGTCAAGAGATTGGTACAAGAGGGATAGGTTGCCTTGCATCAATCTAATAAGTTGCGGTGAGATAGTTCTTGAATTGGCCTTTTTGATGGCTAAACAGGAACTATCTCACCGCAACTGCCTTGAGTGTTTTTTGGCAGCTAGTTTACTTGCTCGCGAAGAGCCCGATCAGGACGATCACGAGGATTACGGCGATGATGCAGACGATGGCTCCGGTGAATTTGATGCGTGAGTCGCGGGTACGCTCGCGCACGTCGTCCTCGGCGGCTTCGAGTTGAGCCACTTCGCGCTCGGTTTCGGCGTGCTCGGCCTTATCGCGGGCCAAGGAGCCTGCGAGCGATTCGGTAATCTCGGGATGGTCGTGCACCTCGGTCGCCTGCTCGATGATCGACTGCGCATGCGCTACATCCGCCTGGGCATTGGCAATAGCCTGCTCCTGCTCTCGACGCGCCTTGTCCTCGACGGCGATCTTCTCGCGCAGTTCGCGTTGGCGCGTTGCGGCGGCGGCTTTTGCGGTCTGCAGCTCGTCGCGCGCGGCATCGGCCTCGGCCGTCACGGCCTGACGGGCACGCCTGGCGTCAGCGATGGGGGCTTGTGCCTGCTCGACGGCGTGCTCGGCGGCCGCGAGTGAGTGCTCAAGATCGGCGGTGATGTGCGGGACATCTTCCTCGGCTTTGCGCAGGGCATCGGCCGTGTCGGAGATCTGCATCGAAAGCTCGCTGGTGCGCACCGTGTAATTGGCGGGATTCGCCGAAGGATTGCGCTGCAGCTCGGCATACTCGCGGCGCAGCGTTTCGAGTTGAGCGCGCGTGGCATCGACGGTTTGCTGCGCTGCGGCAACGCCGGCGTCGCGCTCGGCCTGCACCTTGTCGCGGATGCGCTTGGAATCCTCGAGGCGGCGAACGAGGCGGTTACCGGTCTCGCGCGAGCTGGCTTCGCGCGCCTCCACGGCATCGAGTGCGGCTTTGAGACGCCGCTCGGTGGCATCGTCCTCTTCTTTTATTTGCTCGAGCTGCGCCTTGAGCTCTGTTGCCTTGGCAGCATGGGTATCGCGGCCGATTTCTGCCGCCGCGGCGGCCTTTTGTGCCGTGTCGATAGTCTGGCGCTGCTCGGCGACGATTTGGTCGTAGCGGCCTGCGATGTCCTGGCGTGTCTTGAGCTCCTCGCCTTGATCGGCGATGCGCTGCTCAAGTTCGGCCAGGTGGGCACGGGCGTCCGCGAGTGCCTTCTTTGCGGCGTTCATCTCGCGCATGGCCGAGGCACCCTGGGCGATAAAGGCGCCCACGGCGCTGGCGGTGTTTGAGACGGCGCCTCCCAGATCGCGGCTGGCTGCTGGGGTGTGCAGGGCGGTCGGGTGAGCGGCGTTCGCCGTGCCCGCATCGGGCGTCTGCGGCGTGGCGATGCTGCCGGTGCCGCCCTCGACTACGGAAAAGCCGGCAGCGTGCGGGTCGACTGCATCGGCACCAATGGTGGGGTGCTCAAGCTGCAGGAACGAGGGCAGGGTGCTGCCTTGGTCGGCAACGGGGGTCTCGCCGGGCACGAAGGTCGAGGCGGCCTCGGCGGCCTCCTCTTCTTCGGCGTCAATATCGGCGTCGGCCACGGCGTTTTTCATCGCTTTGACGGCATCCATCATGGAGTCCATGACGGCATCGAGCTCTTCTTCCGAAGACACCTCGATAGGGCCTTCTGCTTGCGGGGCGGCGTCCTTTTCGGGGGCGTCGTCCTGAGCGGCCGAATCGTCGTTTTGCTCGCCGGCATCTTCGGCCGTAGGGATTTCCGTCGCAGCGCCGTTATCTAGAGTGGCGTCGTCGACGTCGGTATCATTGCAGGTCGCAGCGTCAGTATCTGCGGCGACGTCTGCTGAATCATCAATATGCTGTTGAGTCTGGGGGTCCAGCTCGTCTGTCATAGGCATGTGCTCCTCATCGTTGTTTGTCACCCTATGATAAAGTCTCGCGCCGACATCCCGCGCCCCGCAGCAAAGTTTCAAAACGTGTTCGATGACTCGCTTGGATAGCAAAAATTCATCCTCTAAAGTCAGTTTACGCTTGACATTCCCTTCGCCGAATGACGTTGCGCCGTTCGCCTGCTGCGGTCTTTATTTTTCACTTGAACACGCTAAAGTTGCATTTCAGCTTTTGGCGCGTGAAGTTGGATACGCGCAGTCGGCGGGTGTGCCCGTCGCGATTCGAAAGGACTTTGTATGGGACTTTTCACTGGTAAGACCGTGATCGTCACCGGCGGCGGCAAGGCCACGCTCAAGGACGGTTCCGCTGGCTCCATCGGTTACGGCATCGATATCGCTTTTGCCAAGGAGGGCGCAAACCTCGTCATTACCGGCCGCAACGTTGCCAAGCTCGAGGCTGCCAAGGAGTCCCTCGAGGCCGACTACGGCGTCAATGTTCTGCCTGTTCAGGCCGATGTCTCGGCTGGTCAGGACAACGAGGCCGTCGTCCAGAACGTCATCGACAAGGCCATCGAGGAGTTCGGCCGCATCGACGCCGTCGTCAACAATGCCCAGGCCAGCGCTTCGGGCGTGACCATTGCCGATCACACCATGGACCAGTTTAACCTGGCCATTTACTCTGGCCTGTATGCCACCTATCTGTACATGCAGAAGGCCTATCCGTACCTGAAGG
>URDE01000038.1:0-15887 GCA_900546525.1 uncultured Collinsella sp. | reverse complement strand
CAAAAAAGAAAGGCCTCCATCACTGGAGGCCTAACAATTCAATGGTGGGCGATGAGGGATGTCCGCGTGCGGCTTCGCCGCCCGCGCCCCGCTTCGGGCCTACGGCCCTCGCGTGCTGCGCTGGAAAACGCTTCGCGTTTCCTCAGCTCCGCACCCTTGCGGGTTCGAATCCCATGTACCGGGCACAAAAAAGAAAGGCCTCCATCACTGGAGGCCTAACAATTCAATGGTGGGCGATGAGGGATTCGAACCCCCAGCCTTGTGCGTGTAAAGCACCTGCGCTAACCGTTGCGCCAATCGCCCGCAGGGATTGAGTATAGCGGAAACCCTGCGCTGTTCACCGCTAATTCATAACGAAAACTAAGCGGCGACTTTAGCGCCCTTGTCCTCGTCGATAAAGAAGCGCTTGTACCAGATGAGGAACGTCAGCGTGGTATAGATCTTGCGCTGGTTGAGCGCGCGGCCCTTAAAGTGATCGTCGAGCAGTTTCATGAGCGCATCGGTGTCAAAGAAATCAGCAGCCCACGGTGCGGTGAAGTATTCCTTTACGTAGTCGTAGTACTTTTGCTCGCGCAGCCAGAACTTGACCGGTACGGGGAAGCCCACCTTCTTGCGCGTTGCCCACTCGTCGGGCAGCGTGCGGTTGGCAGCGTGACGCAGGACGAGCTTGCAGCCTTCTTCGTTAACACGGTAGTTGGCGGGAATGTGCTCGGCAAACTCCATGACCTTCTTGTCCAGGAACGGAACGCGGAGCTCCAGAGAATGCGCCATGCACATCTTGTCGGCCTTGAGCAGAATGTCACCCGGCAGCCACATGTTCATATCCAGATACTGTTTCTTGGAAAGCTCGCAGCAGTCGGGAACCTGCTTGTAGTACTCGGCGCACATCTCGGCGGCGTTCTTGCCGGTGTCATAAGCGGGCTTGAGCACCTCATCGACCTCGGAGGGATCGAACACCTTTGCCTGACCCACATACCAGCGCTCGGGAACCTCGGCGCATTTCGTCAGGAAGTTGTGGCCCTTAAAGTAGGGGAGATGCTGAACGAGTGAGCCCAGGGCGCGACGTACGCCGAGCGGCACGCGCTTCTTAAAAGTGCGCATCTCGGGGGTGTCCTCGTACCACTCATAGCCGGCAAACAGCTCGTCGGCACCCTCGCCCGAAAGGACGACGGTGACCTCCTTGGAAGCCATCTGCGCCAGATAGTACAGCGGCACGCTGGACAGGTTCGATTGCGGCTCGTCCATGTGGTACTGGATATCGGGCAGTGCATCAAAGAACTCATCGGCGGTAATCATCTTGCGCACGTTCTTGATGCCCAGCTTGTCGGAAAGCTCGGCGGCGTAGTTGGTCTCGTTGAAGTTCTTGTAATCGAAGCCGACAGAATACGTGGTGTCGGGCATGAGACAGGCGGCAATGTAGCTGGAGTCCACACCGCCAGAAAGGAACGAGCCCACCTTAACATCGGCGATTCGGTGCGCAGCGACGCTTTCGTGCACGACCTTGTCGCATTCGTCCACGTACTCCTCGAAGGTCTTGGAGTTGTCGTCGGTGAAGTCACAGCTCCAGTAACGCTTGATGTCCATGGTGTTGGTCGTCAGGTCATACGTAAAGCAATGCGCCGGGGCAAGCTTGAACACGCCCTTAAAGAAGGTCTCCTCCGTGGCGGGGAATTGCAGCGTCAGGTAGGGGCGCAGCGCGTCGTGGTTGACAGCCTTCTCAAACTTGGGATGGTCCAGGAAGCTCTTGATCTCGGAGCCAAACAGCAGCGAGCCATCGGATGCCTGGTAGTAATAGAACGGCTTGATACCAAAGATGTCACGAGCACCAAAGAGTTTGTTCTTGTTCTGGTCGTGAATCACGAACGCGTACATGCCGCGCAGACGGTTGACCAGGTCCTCGCCCCACTCCTCGTAACCGTGTACCAGGACTTCGGTATCAGCGTTGCAGTGGAAGGCGTAGCCGGCCGCCTCCAGCTCGGCGCGAAGCTCCTGGAAGTTGTAGATCTCTCCGTTGAAGACAATCGTGACCTTACCGTCGTCGCTCGACATGGGCTGGGCTCCAGCTTCGGAAAGATCGAGAATCGAAAGACGACGAAAACCAAGGGCAACGTTGTCGACGATATGCTGGCCGCCCATATCGGGACCACGGTGGATGATGCGATTCATCATGGCCGTGAGAACCAGCTCACTCTGTTCATCTGTACCGGTAAAACCGACAAAACCGCACATGCAAGATCCTTTCTGCTGACGGCTCAGGTGTACTGCCGCAAGGATTGCGGCAGCTGATGTCAAATAATCTTTACTATCATGCCAATCTTTTGTTTCGTGATAGGGCATAAGCGCCGAGCGAACCGAAAAAACCACGTCCCGATCTTCAGGCGAAGCGGCGGGACGTGGTTGCGAACGCTATGTTAAAGAACAGCACCCAGATTTCCTTGGTTTTACACGGGGTGAACACTGTTGCCATTTATTAGACCACGGCACAGTCCATGCAATTTTTTAGAAGGCTGTGATGCGCGCAAGGTCAGGTGGCATATTAGGATGGTTGATAATACAGAATGTTTCATCGTTTCTGCCGCGGGACGTCTTCTGCCCTTTAAGGCTGAATTTAGCGAGAGAGGTCTTTGTATGTCGAGTCCGACACAAGAGAAGCTAACTCTGATGCGCTATATAGAGTTGCTCGAGGAAGATGACCTTGTTGTTTCCAGACCGAGCGCTTCGTGCGACCAGCGCATTGAGTTTGCGACTGATGACTCGCGCCAGGTGCGTCCGGGCACGTTGTTTGTCTGCAAAGGCCGTGCGTTTAAGCGCGAGTACCTGCTTTCGGCAATCGCCGATGGCGCCGTGGCCTACGTTTCCGAGGTCGATTACGATGTTGATCTTCCCGCGGTGATTGTGAGCGATATTCGTCGCACGCTCGCCGTGGTGGCAGATGCCTTTTATGGGCACCCGTCGGGTAAGGTGAAGGTCTGCGCCTTTACAGGCACCAAGGGCAAGTCGACCTGCAGCTTTTATCTGCGCGGCATCCTCGCCAACGAGGCCAAGCTTACGGGCTGTCATCGACCCGCTCTTAATACGGGCATTGAGTTCGACGACGGCATCGAGACGGGCCCTTCCAAGCTGACGACCCCCGAATCCTTCCTGCTGCAGTCCCGCATCGCACATGCTGCGGAGGCGGGTGCCCCGTGGCTGGTTATGGAGGCATCGAGTCAGGGCCTCAAATACGAGCGTACGGGCAAGATTGACTTTGAAGTCGGCGCCTTTACCAATATCGGCGAGGATCACATTTCGCCGATTGAGCATCCGACGCTCGAGGATTACTTTGCCAGCAAGCTCAAAATCTTCTTGCAGAGCCGTTTTGCCGTGGTCAATCTCGATATGGATAAGGTCGATCGCGTGCTCGAGGCGGCATCTCGTTGCGAACGTACGGTGACGTTCTCCCTGACCGACGAGCGTGCCGACGTGCTTGCGCTGGCGATTCGCAATGGCGACTGCGGCGTGGTGGCAACGGTGCGCACGCCCCGTTTTACGCGTGACATTGTGATTCCCACGCCGGTTAAGTTCAATGTGTCCAACGCGCTTGCCGCTATTGCCTGCGCCGAGGCCCTGGGCATTTCCGAAGAGGGTATCGTCCATGGCTTTGAGGGCGTTTTCGTTCCCGGTCGTATGGAGCTCTATCCGTCCGTATCGGGCAAAATCCTGGGCATCGTCGATTTTGCACATAACGGCATGAGCCTCGAGACACTCCTGCGCGACTTGCGCGAGAACTATCCCGAGCGCGAGCTGGCGGTTGTATTTGGCGCTACGGGCGGTAAGGGTGTCGATCGACGCACCACGATGGGCATCGCCGCTGGCAAGTATGCCGACCGAATCGTGATTACCGAGGATGACCCCGGCCCCGAGGATGTCGAGGACATCTGCGCCGAGATCGCGCGCAACGTTCAAGCGCAGGGAAATGATAACTGGCAAATCGTGACTGATCGCGTTGCCGCTATCGAGACTGCCGTGCGCGAAACTGTCCGTCCTGCCGTGGTCATCGTGACCGGTAAGGGCGAGGAAGAGTGTATGCTGCGCAAGAACGGACCCGAGCCTTGTGAGCGCGACGGTTCGATTCTCAAGCGCACCCTTGCGGCGTACGACGCCTAGACCAGCCCCTTCTATGTAAACGGAGTGACCATGTCCCACAACACCCTGCCGACCGTTGCCGAGCTTTCGGGCGAGATGCGCGAGCGTCTTGCCAAGGTCAAGTATGTCTTTACCGATCTGGACGCCACGATGCTCGCCCCCGGCTCGTGCGTGCTGCGCGATAACGACGGCAATCCCTCGACCAAGCTCGTCGAGGCGGTTGTCGCGCTCGCTCGTGCCGGCATCCAGGTGGTCCCCACCTCGGGTCGCAATCGCACCATGATCCATGAGGACGCCCGCGTGCTCGGCCTCAACTCCTACATCGGCGAGATGGGCGGCCTGGTCATGTACGACCTCAAGGCCAACGACTGGGAGTACCTGACGGGCGACATGCCCTACGACCCCGCCTGCGGTCTCACGCCGCACCAGGTGATCGAGCAGACTGGCGTGTGCGAGAAGATCCTTGCCCGCTGGCCGCACAAGATCGAATACCACAACGACATGTCGACCGGCTACAAGTACCGTGAGGTCACCGTCGGCATGCGCGGCGATGTGCCCGACGATGAGGTCCAGGCCATCCTGGACGAGGCCGGCTGCGGTCTGGTCTGGGCTTGCAACGGCCATCTGACTCACCTGTCCAAGCCGACGACGCTCGAGCTTAATCGCGTCGAGGACGGCCGCGCCTTCAACATCAATCCGGCGGGTCTCAACAAAGGCGTTGCCATTGCGCGCTTCTGCGAGCACCTGGGGATCGAGCGCGAGGAGACGCTTGCGCTCGGCGACTCCGAGTCCGACTTCTACATGGCCGACCATGTTGGCATGTTCTGCCTGGTCGAGAACGGTCTGACGAGCGCCGGTGCCCCGGAGTTCTTGGATGCCTGCGACAATGCCTATATTACGCGCGGCAAGATTGTCGACGGTTGGGTGGCAACGGCCGAGCTGTTGGTCGCGGCCCGTTCGTAGCGCGACGCATCACGCATGGTCGCATTTTTCGAGAGAGAATCTGGTGAGGTAATGTCCGATATCGATAATCTGGCCGGGGACACGCGTCCGATCGGCGTGTTCGACTCGGGCCTGGGCGGCTTAACGGTCGCGCGCGCGATTGCAACGGCGCTTCCGCACGAGTCCGTCTACTATTTCGGTGACACTAAGCGCTGCCCTTATGGCACCCGCACCGAGGACGAGGTTCGCTCGTTTGCGCTGCAGGCGGGCCGCTGGCTATCGAGGCACGACGTTAAGATCATGGTCATCGCCTGTAACACGGCGACCGCCGCGGCCTTGCGTCTGGCTCAGCAAGTGCTTGACGTTCCCGTGATCGGCGTGATCGCTCCGGGCGCACGTGCTGCCATCAACAGCACGCGTACGCGTCGCGTCGGCGTGCTGGCCACCAACCTCACCATTCGCTCGGGTGCCTACACGCGCGCCATTCAGGACTTGGATGCTGGTGTCGATGTGTATGGCTGCCCGGCCTCGAGCTTTGTCGAGGTCGTCGAGCACGAGCTCGCCTCGGGCGCGCACCTGCAGGAGCAGTGGCTCGAGAACGAGGATATTTTTGATACGCCAGCCGTTCGCGCGCTGGTCGGCGCCACAGTCGAGCCGCTGCACGATCGCGGCATCGATACCGTGGTGCTCGGCTGTACGCACTTCCCGCTGCTGGTGGGTCCCATCCGCCATGCGCTGGGACCCGGGGTGCGCGTGGTGAGCTCCGCCGAGGAGACCACCCGCGAGCTGACCGATATCCTCACGCGCCGTGAGCAGCTGGCGGGCGATACCGCCGAGCCACAGCATCGCTTTGCCACCACGTCTGACAACATTGCCGAGTTTGCGGTGGCGGGTAGCTTTATCTTTGGCCAGCCGCTCAAAAGCATCGAGCACGTCGATATCGACGAACTCGGTTAGGCTCGCAATGTCGCCGGAGTCTTCGCCACATCTTTTGCCGAAAGGATAGTTCCATGGAATACATGCAGGTCAACCGCGCCAACGGCCGCGCCGCCAACGAGCTGCGCCCCGTTAAGCTCACCCGCGGCGTCATGAAGCACGCCCACGGCTCGTGCCTGGCCGAGTTCGGCGACACGCGCGTACTGTGCGCCGCCACCATCGAGGAGGGTGTGCCGGGTTGGCGCAAGGGCGCCAAGGCCGGCTGGGTAACGGCGGAATATGCGTTGCTGCCGGCCTCGACCGGTAAACGCTGCAAGCGCGAGCATGCCAACCGCAAGGGCCGCTCCATGGAGATCGAGCGGCTTATCGGCCGCAGCCTGCGTACCGTCGTCAACATGAAGGCGCTCGGCGAGTACACCGTTACCGTCGACTGCGATGTGATCCAGGCCGATGGCGGCACGCGTACGGCGAGCATTACCGGTGCCTGGTTGGCGCTGCACGACGCCCTTGCCATGTGGGTCGAGGCGGGAAAACTCGAGCGCATCCCGCTCACGGGCCAGGTTGCCGCCATTTCCATGGGCGTCGTCGACGGCAACACCCTGCTCGACTTGGATTATTCCGAGGACAGCCACGCCGAGGTCGACATGAACCTCGTCGCTACCGATTCCGGTGAGATGATCGAACTTCAGGGTACCGGCGAGCAGGCGCCCTTCGACCGTAAGCGTCTCAACGCCCTACTCGACCTGGGCGACAAGGGCATTGCCGAGCTCATCGAGCTTCAGCACCAAGCCCTCGCCTAACCTGCCAAAAAGGGACAGGTTTATTTTGGCAGGTTTTATCTGGGAAAACGTCGAAGTATAAGACTGCCGTTGATTGAGACGGGAGAGAGGCCGAAGTCCTCGTCGTCCTCAACTCGGCATTGCTATAGAGACAAAGGAGACCAGCTATGGCACTTGAGAAGATTGACATCGACACCCTCGACCCGGCGGCGACCATCGTCGTGGCAACCGGCAACGCCCATAAGCTCACCGAGATCGAGGCCATTTTGGGCAAGGTCATGCCCGAGGTGCGCTTTGTGGCGCTCGGCCAGCTGGGCGATTTTGAGGACCCCGAGGAAAACGGCACGACGTTTTTGGAGAACGCCATCATCAAGGCGCAGGCTGCGGTCGAGGAGACGGGCCTTATGGCCATCGCCGACGACTCCGGCTTGGTCGTCGATGCGTTGGACGGCGAGCCGGGCGTGTATAGCGCGCGCTATGCGGGCGTGCATGGCGACGATGCCGCCAACAACGCCAAGCTTCTCGTTAACCTGGAAGGCGTGGCAGACGAGGACCGTACCGCGCGCTTTATGAGCGTCGTCGCGCTTATCGATACGGACGGCCTGGTCACCTATGGCGAGGGCGCCTGCGAAGGCGTTATCGCGCACGAGGGCCGCGGCGAACACGGTTTTGGCTACGACCCGCTGTTCCTGCCGGTCGATACGCCGGGCAAGACCATGGCCGAGCTCACGGCGGACGAGAAGAACGCCATCAGCCATCGTTTCCATGCGCTCGAGCATCTGTCCGCCAAGCTGACGGGCGAGGAGTAGACCGTGCGTGCGGTGGTGCAGCGCGTGCTCAACGCCAGCGTGACAGTCGACGGCGAGTGCGTGGGCCGTATTGGACGCGGCTACTTGGTGCTGCTGGGCGTGGGCCACGGCGACACACGCGCCGAAGCCGACAAGCTGTGGGGCAAGCTCCGCGGGCTGCGTATCAACGAGGACGAGAACGGCAAGACCAACTTGGCGCTGGCGGATGTCGACGGCGAGGTGCTCGTGGTGTCGCAGTTCACGCTGTTTGCCGACTGCCGCCACGGCCGCCGTCCGTCGTTTACGGACGCCGGCGCGCCCGATGTCGCTAACGAACTTTACGAGTACTTTTTGACACTCGTCGCTCAGGACGTTGAGCATGTGGCGCACGGTATCTTTGGCGCCGATATGAAGGTCGACCTGGTCAACGACGGTCCGTTCACCATCGTCCTCGACACCGATAACCTTTAGGTTACGCGGTTCTACCAAACCGCGTAACTACTCGACGCTGCACGGCCACCATTCGGCCAATCTGTCGCTCAAACCGTCGCTCGCGTACCAAAGTACGCGTCGCTCCTCTTTCGCGACACCTTGGCTCGAATGGTGGTCGTTCGCTGACGTGAGCCGGTCATGCGAAGTTGTCGTCTGGAGCGTATTTGAGACGGGGCTTTTTTAGCTGCTTGCGTATGGCTGCAGCAGGGTGCTATAGTATTAGAGTTTTGTCTATCTTAGGGGTATTATCCCCTTTTTGAATTGCACCCTCTGGAGGCCCTATTCATGGAAGAGATGGAAGTCAATCACGTCGACGACATCCACGAGAAGCTGACCGATATGGTGGGCGATCGCGTCAAGGTTAAGGCCAACATGGGCCGTACCCGCGTCATCGAGCGCATGGGCACCATCAAGAGCGTCCACCCCGCCGTCTTTATCGTTGAGGTTGACGAGCGTCGCGGCCGCAAATCGCGTCAGTCCTACCAGTACATCGATGTCCTTACCGGCCAGGTCGAACTGTTCGACCCCGAGAGCGGCGAACATATCTTTACCCCGCTCGGCAACCAGCTCGAGGAGCACTAACGGTGACCGATCGGTCCCTCATCCTTACCGCGCCGGCAAAGATTAACCTCTATCTGGGGGTTCATACCGAGCGCGACGCCCGCGGCTATCACAGGGTCGATTCCCTGATGGCAGCCGTCGGTCTTGCCGATACCGTGACGGTCGCGCCGGCGCAGGCGTTGACCGTCCAGACGGTTCCGGCATCCGATTTTCCCATGCAAAAAAATACGGCTTATCGGGCGGCAATCGCTATGGCCGAGCATTACGGTCGCGATGCCAACGTGTGCGTGACGATCGAAAAGCGTATCCCGCTGTGCGCCGGCCTGGGAGGCCCCTCGACGGATGCCGCCGCGGTCATCGTTGCCTTGGCCGAGCTGTGGGGTATCGACCGCGCCGACCCCGCGCTCGATGACATCGCTCGCGGTATCGGCGCCGACGTGCCGTTTTTTTTGCACACGAGTCCCGCATTCTACGTCGGCGGGGGAGATGTGCTGGCCACTGAGTATCCTGTGCTTCCGGCGACACCTGTCGTATTGGTCAAACCGCACGAGACGAGCGTTTCAACGGTTGAAGCGTATCGACGATTTGATGAGAGCCCAGTGCCCGCGGACAAACCCGGTGCGATTGCTTCTGTCTTACGCGCCGGCGATGCCGAGGCGGCATATGCGCTCGTTCATAACAATCTGGGCGTCATATCCGCGCAGATGGAGCCGCGGATCCAGGCGGTTCTCGACTGGCTGCGCGCACAGGAGGGAACCGTTGCCGTGGACGTGTGCGGTTCGGGTGCCTGCTCGTTTGCCATTTGCGATACCGTCGCTGCAGCAGCCCATCTTGCGGGAGCTGCCCAGCAAAATGGCTGGTGGGCCTGCGCGACTGAGCTTATTCCCAACACGGTTCAAATCGACGCGCCAAAGAAATAAAAATTTCTCTAGCACACGGCGAAAATCTTTGTTACTATAGTCGAGCTAACGGGTTGTGGCTCAGTTTGGTAGAGCACTGCGTTCGGGACGCAGGGGTCGCTGGTTCAAATCCAGTCAACCCGACCAGAGCATGAGGAGGGACCGCTTCTTGCGGTCCCTTTTTTTAGCTATTGTTGTGATACCGCGGCACCCGCGGTATACTCATTCGAGCTTGTCTCGCTGTATTGTGGAGGTCTACATGTTTGGACTGAGGGCTCCTGAGCTCATCATTATTCTCGTCGTTGTCTTGATCATCTTCGGGCCTAAGAACCTGCCGAAGCTCGGCAAGTCTCTCGGCTCTACCGTCAAGAATATCCGCGAGGGTATGGAGGGCGACGATAAGGGCGAAACCAAGCAGGCCGAGGACGTTGTGGTCGAGGAGTCCAAGGAGGACAAGGAGATCGCAGAGCTCGAGGCCAAGCTCGCTGCTGCCAAGAAAAAGCAGGCAGAGGACAGCGACGCGGACGCAGAGTAGTCCCATCCCTTTGGGGTGAGCACCTGACCGGCTTGCCCGCAGGCTAGCCGGTCTTTTTCGTTTTGTTGACAGTTGATCGTTACATCATAGTTGGGGAGATATCCGTATGGACGCAAGCCAGATCGTACTGACCGCTGAGGGCCGCCAGAAGCTCGTCGAGGAGCTCGCTTGGCGTGAGGGCGATTACGCCAAGGAGATCGTCGAGGACATCAAGGAAGCCCGCGCGTTTGGCGACCTTTCGGAGAACTCCGAGTACGATGCCGCCAAGGACAAGCAGGCCCAGAATGCTGCTCGCATTGCCGAGATTCAGGCTATTCTCGCCAACGCTCAGGTTGCTGCCACCACGGGCGATCTGACCGTCTCCATCGGTTCCACCGTTTCTCTGATCGATCCCAACGGTGAGGTCATGGAAGTCACGCTCGTCGGTACCACCGAGACCAACTCGCTCGAGCACAAGATCTCCAACGAGTCTCCGGTCGGTCACGCCATCATCGGTCACGGCGAGGGCGACTCCGTTGAGGTCGTTACGCCTTCTGGCAAGACCCGCGTCTACACCATCGCCAAGATCGCACGCTAGACCACGGTCCCGCGTAAAGGTATGTTTTCGCTCCCTGGGACCGAATCCTGGGGAGCGTTTTAGTTTGAGGAGCTAACTTATGGCAGAGAACCAGAACGTCGCCGATCAGGCCTCGACGCTCAACGACGAGCGCGCCACGCGTCTGGCAAAGCGCGCCGCCCTGTTCGAGGCGGGCCAGAACCCCTATCCCGAGCACTCCGAGATCGAGGACTATGTCGTCGACATTGAGGCCAAATATGCCGATCTTGCCGATGGCGAGGATACTGAGGACGTCGTGAAGATCGGCGGCCGCGTGGTCGCCAAGCGTGGTCAGGGCAAGATCATGTTTATCGTCGTGCGCGACGCTACCGCCGAGATTCAGCTGTTCTGCCGCATCAACGACATGGACGAGGCAGCTTGGAATACGCTCAAGGCTCTCGACCTTGGTGACATCCTGGGCGTGACCGGCGTGGTTGTTCGCACCAAGCGCGGCCAGCTCTCCGTTGCCCCCAAGAGCGCGACCCTGCTCTCCAAGGCCGTTCGTCCGCTGCCCGAGAAGTTCCATGGCCTCTCCGACAAGGAGACCCGTTATCGTCAGCGCTATGTCGACCTGATTGCCAACGACGATGTTCGCGAGACCTTCCGCAAGCGCTCGCAGATTCTCTCCACCTTCCGCCGCTTCATGGAATCTGACGGCTACATGGAGGTCGAGACCCCCATCCTGCAGACCATTCAGGGCGGCGCTACGGCCAAGCCGTTCATCACGCACTTCAACGCGCTCGATCAGGAGTGCTACCTGCGCATTGCTACCGAGCTGCACCTCAAGCGCTGCATCGTCGGTGGCTTTGAGCGCGTCTTCGAGATCGGCCGCATCTTCCGCAACGAGGGTATGGACCTCACGCACAACCCCGAGTTCACCACGATGGAGGCCTATCGTGCCTTCTCCGATCTCGAGGGCATGAAGGCACTCGCACAGGGCGTCATCAAGGCTGCTAACAAGGCTATCGGCAATCCCGAGGTCATCGAGTATCAGGGCCAGACCATCGATCTGTCCGGTGAGTGGGCAAGCCGTCCCATGACCGACATCGTCTCGGATGTGCTCGGCAAGCAGGTCACCATCGACACGCCGGTCGAGGAGCTTGCCGCCGCCGCACGCGAGAAGGGCCTGGAGATTAAGCCCGAGTGGACTGCTGGCAAGATCATCGCCGAGATTTACGATGAGCTGGGCGAGGACACCATCGTCAACCCGACCTTCGTATGCGATTACCCCATCGAGGTCAGCCCGCTTGCCAAGCGTTTTGAGGACGATCCGCGCCTGACGCACCGCTTTGAGCTGGTCATCGCCGGCCACGAGTACGCCAACGCATTCTCCGAGCTCAACGACCCGGTCGACCAGGCCGAGCGCTTTGCCGCCCAGATGGCCGAGAAGGCCGGCGGCGACGACGAGGCTATGGAGTACGACGAGGACTACGTGCGCGCCCTCGAGTACGGTATGCCTCCCGCGGGCGGCATCGGCATCGGCATCGACCGCGTGGTCATGCTGCTCACCAACCAGGCTTCCATTCGCGACGTCCTGCTGTTCCCGCACATGAAGCCCGAGAAGGGTTTCCAGTCCGGTGCCGCCGCTGCCAAGGCTGCCGAGGCCGGCAACGCCGCAAGCCCGTTCGTCAAGCCGCTCAAGCCCACGCTCGACTACTCCAAGATCGCCGTTGAGCCGCTGTTCGAGGAGTTCGTCGACTTCGATACCTTCTCCAAGAGCGATTTCCGCGCTGTGAAGGTCAAGGCATGCGAGGCCGTCAAGAAGTCCAAGAAGCTGCTGAACTTTACGCTCGACGACGGCACCGGCACCGATCGCACCATCCTCTCCGGCATCCATGGCTACTATGAGCCCGAGGACCTGGTCGGCAAGACCTTGCTCGCCATCACCAACCTGCCTCCGCGCAAGATGATGGGTATTCCCAGCTGCGGTATGCTGATCAGCGCCATCCACGAGGAGGAGGGCGAGGAGCGCCTCAACCTGATCCAGCTCGACGCTTCCATCCCCGCCGGCGCAAAGATGTACTAACTAGTTACGCGGTTTTACCAAACCGCGTAACGGCTCGACGCTGCGCGGGCCGCATTTGGACAATCTGACGTTCAACTTCAAGGGCGCGACCAGAAGGTCGGCGCCCTTTCGTTTCACGTCACCTTGTCACAAATGCGGCCCGCTCGCTGACTTTTGCTCAACCTATGGTGTCATCTCGCCCCAAAAGGACCTTGCTCGCTCTGGCGGGCTTTCGCTGTCGTTGCCGAGGCATCGGCGTTGCCTTGGCCGTCAATAGTCATTGGGGGCGTTCTCAAACGACTACCCAACGGCTATCGCACACATGGCTCGCATGACAGTCGTCTCTTTTATGTTTCCTTTAGCCGTCGCTGCCTAGGATGGGAGTTAGTCGGCAGGAAGGGAGCGCCCGTATGGACGATGTGAGCGAGCGTGCAATTGAAGAGGACATGCTCGATCAGTTCAACTACTTTGATGATGAGGACGAGGAGCTGATCGATCGTCGCGAGCCGGCGTCGCTCGATGCCTTCGACCTTGTTGGTGAAGAGCCCGACGAGGACGAGGTCGAATCAGCGGAGCCTCCACAGCCTTCGCGCCTTGACTCGCTGCTTTCGAGAGCCCCCCTACACCACGGTGTCCGTGCCGGCGCGCTCCATATGAAAACTGACTGGCACCAGATCGTGACGGCAGGCGATGAACTTGCCGTCGATGCGCCGCTCACCGATAAGTCATCCATTATCTGCCGCACCGGCATGCTTATGCTGGCAAGCGGAACAGGCGCCTGGCGCGTGCGCGATACCATGAATCGTGTTGCCGCTGTACTCGGCGTCACGATTCACATCGACCTGAGTCTCCTGTCGTTTGAGTGCACCTGCATCGAAGATGGCCACTGCTTTAACGAGGTCGTCAGCCTACCCACAACGGGGGTCAATACTCATCGCATTTGGATGATGGAGAGCTTCTTAAAGGAAATCGAGACATACGGCCGCCGGTTTACCGTGCACGAATACCACGAGATGCTCAAGACCGTTGAGAGCTCAAAGCCCGATTACGCTCCCTGGCAACAGGGCCTTGCGGCAGCCTGTGCTTGCGGCGCCTTCGTCTTTTTGCTCGGCGGCGGCCCTATCGAGATGGCCTGCGCATTCGTAGGCGCTGGTGTCGGCAACTTTGCTCGCTCCCATATTCTCAAGCAGGGTCTTGGCCAGTTTAGCGCGCTGACGACTGGTGTTGCGCTCGCTTGCGTTTCGTATCTGCTGGCATTGCTCGGCCTTGGCCAGGTCATTCCAGGGGCAATGTCGCACCAAGAAGGCTATATTGGCGCCATGCTCTTTGTGATTCCCGGCTTTCCCCTCATTACGGCAGGCCTCGACATCGCTAAGCTCGACATGCGAAGCGGCATCGAGCGTCTTTCGTATGCTGTGTCAATTATTGTGATGGCGACCCTCGTAGGTTGGATGGTTGCCGAATGTGTGGGACTGGCGCCGGATGACTTCGCCCCGCTCGGCCTCTCACCGTTGGCTCTTACGCTCTTGCGCATTCTGATGAGCTTTATCGGCGTATTTGGCTTCTCGGTTATGTTCAACAGTCCGGTAAAGATGGCAGCGGCGGCAGGGCTCATCGGCGCCGTGTCTAATACCTTGCGCCTTACGCTCGTCGATGCGCCGACGATACTTCCTTTCCTGGGCCTGAGCGCAGGTATGCCTCCCGAGGCAGCAGCGTTTATCGGCGCACTGGTATCGGGGCTGCTCGCGAGCTTAGCCGAAATCAAGCTCACCTACCCGCGTATCGCCCTCACGGTGCCATCAATTGTCATTATGGTGCCTGGCTTGTATCTGTATCGCTCGATGTATTACATGTGCACCTTCGATACGGTCAATATGCTCGGCTGGTTTGTGCGTGCAGTGCTCATCGTGGCGTTTTTGCCCGTTGGTCTGGGTGTGGCGCGTACGCTCACCGACCCTCGCTGGCGCCACACCAGCTAATTGGTGCAAGGGAGGCAGGTCACTTTGCACCAAATGAGTTGCGGTGAAATAGGGACTGAATTGCTGCTTAAAGGGTCAAAACAGTCCGTATTCCACCGCAACTTATGGTGTCGGGGATTATTGGTGCCCTGCATCTCCATAAACTCAACGCTTACGAAGCGCGCGCCATTCGTGTTAGGGTAGTTCCACCACATAAGTAGTCGCAGACGCACGTATCACGGGCGGGCGAGATGAAGTCCCAACAGCTCCATCTTGCCCGCCCATTTTTGTTGCGTGGTGCCGCGGCGTAACACAGAAAGGACCATGCCCTTTATGCCTATCAACAAACGAGAGAGCCTGCTGTTCACCTTTATCATGTGCTTTTGCATGGTGCTCTGGATGAGCATCTACAACGTTGCCCTGCAGCATGGGGCCATCAACGGCGAGGTTGTTGCCGCCGCGTGGCTCGGCTTCCCCGTTGCCTACGTTTTTGCCATGTGCTGCGACTGGTTTGTTGCCAGCCCCCTTGCCAAGGGTTTCGCTTTTAAATTCCTGGTCACGCCGGGTAAGAGCTCACCGCTTGCCATGACGCTTGCCGTCAGCTCCTGCATGGTCGTTCCCATGGTCATCATCATGTCGCTCTACGGCGCGTGCGAAGGCCTGTTCCATTTGCCCGGCGGCCCGCTTGCCAATTTGCAGGCCCTGCCGATGATGTGGCTCGTCAACATTCCGCGCAACTTTATCATGGCCCTGCCCTGGAACCTGCTGGTGGCTGGTCCGGTTGCTCGCTTTGTCTTCCGTCGCGCCTTCCCCATGGGCACGGTCTTTGCCGAGCCACACATGGAGCTCGTGCACATGCCGGGTGCTCCCGCTGCCGATGCCTTCAATGACGTTGCCGAGAGCATGGACGCCGAGCCTGCCTGCTAGGCAACAGCCTCTAACCTAGAGCGTCCGCCGCACCCGGCGATTCCTTTTTTGTAGACGTTGTCGTATAGCTGCATGCGGAAAAGGCTCCAACGGTTAACATATACTCCATATGGGTAAAGAGACCAAAGCGCCGCCACGAGTGGCGCTTTGCGTTTGAAAAACTAGCTCGTCTAAGAGGAACTAGCATGTTAGACCGTTTTACCGATCGCGCGCGCAAGGTCATGTCGATGGCCAAACAGGAGGCGCTCGACCTGCATACCAACAAGGTGGGTACCGAGCATCTGCTTCTGGCGCTTGCCAAGGAGGACGAGGGCATTGCCGCCGAGGCGCTGCGCTCGCTCGATA
>URDE01000037.1:0-16022 GCA_900546525.1 uncultured Collinsella sp. | reverse complement strand
GATTTCTCGTTCGCACCCATATCTCTCTAGCCATTTGAATCCACAATCCAGCCCCGTCCACACATCAATGCATTTCCCAAGGTGCTGCGCGTTTCGCGCCAAAGGCGCGAAAAAGCAAAGGGGTAAGGCGTTGCAACAGCCACGCCCCCCATCCATCCCCAAAGTAACGCGCCTTTCGCGGCAAAGCCGCGAAACAGCGACCGGGACAAAAGGCCCCCACAACCACGTCCTTCATTCAGCCCCACAATCCGAGGACGTAGTCGTAGCAGGATCTGAGGGCTGACCTTCGCGGACATTCAGGACGAAAGAACCCCCGCCGCACGTAGTGCGCAGCGGGGGTTCTTTCATGTCCGAGGACGTCCGCGAAGGTCAGCCCTCAGATCCTGCGGCGGGAGACCTAGGCCTCGTTGTACACCGTCTTGAGCTTCAGCAGGTGAGCGTAGCGGTCCATAGCGGCCTGCTCGTTCTCCTTGAAGAGCTCCTCGGCGCGCTCGGGGAAGGAACGCGTCAGCGAAGCGTAACGGGCCTCGTTCATCAGGAACTCCTGATAACCGCCCGCGGGCTCCTTGGAATCGAGCGAGAACTTCTTGCCGGCAGCAGCCTCGGGGTTGAAGCGGAAGAGGTTCCAGTAACCGCACTCGACAGCCTTCTTCATCTCGGCCTGGCAGTTCTGCATGCCGCCCTTCTTGATGGAGTGCATCTCGCAGGGGCTGTAACCGATGATGAGGGACGGGCCGTCGTAGGCCTCGGCCTCGTGGATGGCCTTGAGGGTCTGAGCCGGGTTGGCGCCCATGGCGACCTGCGCCACGTAAACGTAGCCGTAGCTCATGGCAATCTCGGCCAGGGACTTCTTCTTGGTCACCTTACCGGCAGCGGCGAACTGAGCGACCTGGCCCAGGTTCGAGGCCTTGGAGGCCTGACCACCGGTGTTGGAGTAAACCTCGGTGTCGAAGACGAAGACGTTGACGTTGTGGCCGGAAGCCAGGACGTGGTCCAGGCCACCGAAGCCGATGTCGTAGGCCCAACCGTCGCCGCCGAAGATCCAGAAGGACTTCTTGGTGAGGTAAGCCTTGTCGGCGAGGATCGCCTTGGAAGCGTCGCAGCCGCACTTCTCGAGCTCGGCAACGTAGGCGGCGGCAGCGGTCTTGGAAGCCTCGGCGTCGTTGACGGAGTCGATCCAAGCCTGGCCGGCAGCCTTGAGCTCATCGGACGGGCCATCGGCAGCGATGATGTCCTGGGTAGCGGCGATCAGCTTCTTCTGGACGGCCTCGTAACCGACGGCCATGCCCAGACCGTGCTCGGCATTGTCCTCGAACAGGGAGTTGTTCCACGCCGGGCCGTGACCGTCCTTGTCCTTGCAGTAAGGAGCGGTGGCAGCGGGGTTGCCCCAAATGGAGGAGCAGCCGGTGGCGTTGGAGATGAACATGCGGTCGCCGGCGACCTGGGTCACCAGACGTGCATAGGCGGTCTCGGCGCAGCCGGCGCAGGAGCCGGAGAACTCCAGGTAGGGCTGCTTAAACTGGCTGCCCTTGACGTTGGCCGCGATGAGCTCCTTCTTCTCGGAGACGTTCTCGACCATATAGTCCCAAACAGGCTGCTGGTCCATCTCCTGCTCGGTGGGAACCATCTCGAGAGCACCCTTGGGGCAGACCTTGACGCAGTTGGTGCAGCCCATGCAGTCGAGCGGGGACACGGCCATGGTGAACTTCATGCCCTTGGCCTTGGGGCCCATGGCGTCGAGCGTGCGGGTAGCCTCGGGCGCGGCGGCAGCCTCGTCCTCGGTCATCGCGAACGGACGGATGGTGGCATGCGGGCACACATAGGCGCACTGGTTGCACTGGATGCACTTGGTCTCGTCCCAGTGGGGAACGACGACGGCGACGCCGCGCTTCTCGTATGCGGAGGCACCCAGCTCAAACTGGCCGTCGGCGCAACCAACGAAGGCGGAAACAGGCAGGCTGTCGCCATCCATGCGATCGATGGGCTCGAGCAGGTTCTTGACCTGCTGGGCGATGGCGGACTTGGTCTCCTCGGAGAGCTCGACGGGAGCGGCATCCTCGGCGGTTGCCCAGTCGGCCGGAACCTCGAACTTACGGAAGGCGGTAGCGCCGGCATCGATGGCCTTATGGTTGGCGTCGACGATGGCCTGGCCCTTCTTCATGTAGGACTTGGTAGCCGCGTCCTTCATGTACTGCAGGGCGTCCTCGGCGGGCAGGACCTTGGCCAGCGCGAAGAAGGCGGACTGGAGCACCGTGTTGGTGCGCTTGCCCATGCCGACCTTGGCGGCCAGGTCGATAGCGTCGATCAGGTAGACGTTGACGTTGTTGTTCGCGATATAGCGCTTGGCCACGGCGGGCATGTGCTCGGCGAACTCCTCGTCGCTCCACTGGCAGTTGACCAGGAAGGTGCCACCCGGCTTGACGTCGCGGACCATCTTGAAGCCCTTGACGATGTAGCTGGGGTTGTGGCAGGCGACAAAGTCGGCCTTGGTCACGTAGTACGGCGAGCGGATCGGGGAATCACCAAAGCGCAGGTGCGAGACGGTGACTCCGCCGGTCTTCTTGGAGTCGTACTGGAAGTAGGCCTGGACGTACTTGTCGGTGTGGTCGCCGATAATCTTGATCGAGTTCTTGTTGGCGCCGACGGTACCGTCGCCACCCAGACCCCAGAACTTGCACTCGATGGTGCCGGGGGCTGCGGTGTTGGGCGCATCCTCGGCCTCGGGCAGGCTCAGGTTGGTCACGTCATCGACGATGCCGATGGTGAACTCGCGCTTGGGCTCGTCCTTCTTGAGCTCCTCGAAGACAGCGAACGCGGACGCGGGAGGCGTGTCCTTGCTGCCCAGGCCGTAACGGCCGCCGACGACCTTGATTCCCGTCTTGCCGGCCTCGTAGAGAGCGGAGACAACGTCCTGGTAGAGCGGCTCGCCGATGGAACCCGGCTCCTTGGTGCGGTCCATGACGGCAATCTTCTTGACGGTCTCGGGGAGAACGTCGACAAAGTGCTTGATGGAGAACGGACGGAACAGGCGAACCTTGACCAGGCCGACCTTCTCGCCGTGAGCGTTGAGGTAGTCGATGACTTCCTCGAGCACGTCGCAGAAGGAGCCCATGCACACGACGACGCGATCAGCATCGGGAGCGCCGTAGTAGTTGAACAGGCCGTAATCGGTGCCGAGCTTCTCGTTGATCTTCTTCATGTAGCCCTCGACGACGGCGGGAAGCTCGTCGTAGACCTTGTTGCAGGCCTCGCGGTTCTGGAAGAAGATGTCGCCGTTCTCGTGGCTACCGCGGGTATGCGGGTGCTCAGGGTTGAGCGCGTGATCGCGGAAAGCCTGGACAGCGTCCATGTCGCACATCTCGGCCAGATCCTTGTAGTCCCACATGGCGACCTTCTGGATCTCGTGGCTGGTGCGGAAACCGTCGAAGAAGTTAAGGAACGGGGTCTTACCCTCGATGGCGGCAAGGTGAGCCACCGGCGAGAGGTCCATGACCTCCTGGACGTTGCCCTCGGCGAGCATGGCGAAACCGGTCTGGCGACAGGCCATGACGTCGGAGTGATCACCGAAGATGTTCAGGGCGTGCGAAGCGACGCAACGCGCGGAGACGTGGAAAACGCCCGGGAGCTGCTCACCTGCGATCTTGTACATGTTCGGGATCATCAGGAGCAGACCCTGAGAAGCCGTGTAGGTGGTGGTCAGAGCACCGGCACCCAGCGAACCGTGAACGGTACCGGCTGCACCTGCCTCAGACTCCATCTCGACGACCTTGACCGGGGTGCCGAAGATGTTCTTGCGACCCTGGGCCGCCCACTGGTCGACATGGTCGGCCATCGGGCTGGACGGCGTAATGGGATAAATTCCCGCTACCTCGGTGTACGCATACGAAACATATGCGGCCGCCTCGTTGCCGTCCATAGACTTAAACTTACGCGCCATATACCCCTCTCCTCTCATATAGGTATACAGGCCCCGGCGATCGCCGGGATATTGGCGTGATGGGATTTTCGTTGTTGCTTCCAATCATCTGGCAGGCGGACTCAGCAGCAGGTACATGGCGTGGAGAGAAGGCATGCCGAGGCAAGGAGGGCTGCACGCGCTCCACAGGCCCAGCTACCCGTCTTGCACATGACCGAGCGCCGCAAAGGCCGCATGCCGGATGCTCCCGGGCACGCCCCGGCGATGGGAAGCGCCCGCAACGGAAATCCGCATGCGGGCTTATTGTACCCCGCCGTCAAGCCATATTTCGGCAAATATAGGTGGCCGGTAAAGGTTTACCTCAGGTGACTATTGTGCGCCCGGCACCGACGGACACAGTCCCCTGGAACCCCACAGCAGTTGCGGTGAAATAGGGAGTGTTTTTGCTGTTAACGGCCTTAATCAGTCCCTATTTCACCGCAAGTTATTTGGGGGGATGAGTTAGAGGGCGCCGAGGAGGATGGCATAGGTGGTGGATTCGCCGAGTTTGAGCTCGTCGCCGGGGTTGAGCTGGGCGGAGCGGCCGGGCTCTACTTGAATACACACACTCGTGGCCCCGTTTACCACCACGGTGCCGTTCGTGGACGCCAGGTCCTCGACAAACCATGTGCCAGAATCGTCGCACCAGATATGGGCATGGCGGGCCGAGACGTCGTCACCGACATCGGTGATGTCGCCCTCCCCCGTTGCCAGCGCGCCGATCTCGACGCCCTCCTCACTCGGCTGAATCCAGCGCGGGGCGCTCACCACGTAGCCGTTTTGCACGCGCAGCAGTCCCAGCGGATGCGCCGGCGCGACCTCGTGCTCGCCCGCGACCGAAGATGTGCTCAGCGAGCGTGGCGTCGACGTGGCGCCGCCACAGGTCGCATGAGCGTAGTCGATGGCATAGGTCACCGACGAGCGGACATCTGCCGAGCAACCCACGGCGACAAACAGCACCAGGATGGCCTCGGCGCGCTCGGCGGGCATGAGTTCAGCCGCCTGCGACAGGCGCTCGAGCGCATTGCGATAGAGATTCGTGTCCTGGTGGCATTCCTCGAGTGCCCGCACCATGAGCTCGCCAGCGGGGCCGCACACCATATTGGTCACGGCCGCGGCGTCCATGGGATTGCGACGACGCAGGGCCAGCTGCGACATAATGCGCGCGGCCGAGGTGCCGTAATCGGCAAAATAACGTTCCTGCAGCGTGCCGACCGGCGCGCGCACGATGAAGCGCGAAACCCAGGAGCGATCGGCGGCACGACTCTGTGGACTACGGCCGTCGGCGAGCGGGCGGCTCGAGAGCACCAGGCCGCACAGTTCGATATGGCTCAGGTGCGCTGCGCGCTTAAAGATGTCAAACATTGCCCCGCACGGGGTGAGCTCAGCTTGAGAAGCCATGGCTTAGCCCTCCTTGGTCGCAGAGATCGTGTCAGATACTTCGGCCGGCCCGCCAAAGGCGCGGGCAGCCGCGGCTCCGCCGGCAAGCGGCGTCGCCATGAAAATTTTCGCACGTCGTGCTGACACGACGGGAAGCTCAAAGGCAAACCCCATCGCCAGCAAAAACCACGTGAGCGCATAGGTTGCAATTATGGCAGCCACCAGGCCACCCGCCACGGCATGCTGGGAAAACACGGCGCATGCGAGTGCGGCCAGCGCCGGAACCTCGCAGGCGGAAAGGGCTAACACGCCCTGCAGGAATCCCGCACGGCGGTCGCGTGCCAAGGCCCCGGCAGCGATGCCCACCATGCCCGGCAGCGCCAACGCCAGCGCGGCGATAATGGCCGGCAGCTTCCCGGACCACATAAGCGGTCCCACGACGAGCGCCACATGGGCGCCCGACGCCAACAACGCCGCTGATACCACGACCACAGTCCAAAGCACGCCGCATACCGCCGCCGCACCAACCATCACCGCACGCCGGGCCGTGCGCCCCGATACCTCCATCGGGCACGGCATGAGCGGCTCGGCGCGAAGCGAGCGGACGACATTTTGCGCATAGTGGTCGCAAAATGCCGAGAGCGCCGCCTCCACCGCAGCCGGCTCGGGACGATCTTCCTGATGGCAGGACAGGCAGGCCATCACCACATCGAACAGCTGAGCGTCGACAAACGCCAGCGCATCGCGCAGGTCCTCGGAATTTGGATCGAGCCCCAACTGCTGAGCCTGTTCGGCCGCGGCAAGTGCCACATCGGGCTCGCGTCGCAGCAGTTGCGTCAAGTCGCAGCCGGGCGCGTGGGCGCCGACGGGATAATCGGGCAGCGTATCCATCTTGAGGCGATAAGGGCTGGCGATATCGCGTGTCTTTTTGCGCGAGCCCGAAGTACCCGACGCACCCGGCGCTACTTCGTACGGCGCGACACCGGCGATGAGCTCGTAGACCGTACTCGCCGCTGCGTAGACATCGATCGCCGGCGACATGCGAAGCATGCGCAGGTCGGGGATATCGTCGGTGAGCATCTCGGGCGGGGCGTAGGCCACCGTCGCACGGCGCAACGTGGCATAGCGCTCGGTAAACGACGCCTTGCCGCCGGTGCCGGCCACCGCAGAGGCGGGCTCGAGCGCCAGCGACGAGCCAAAGTCGATCAAGCACAGGTCGAAGGTGCCTTCGGCAAGCTGTCGGTCGAGCGGCAGGCGCGCCGTGCGCACCATAATATTAGCGGGCGAGATATCGCGATGGACGAACCCCTCGCCTACCAAGCTCATGCGGCAGAGCAGATCGAACAGGTCGCGACCCAGGCGCGCCGCCACGAGCGGCGACAGACGCCCGGCATCGTCCACGACAAGGCGCGGGCGCAGGCGAGCGAGCGTCTCGCCCTCGACCCACTCCATGACAATCGCGGGCACGCCGTCAACCTCGCCCCACCCGTATAAGCGGGGAAAGCCCTTAAGGCCCGAAAGGGCACGATGACATTCATATTCCTCGCGAAACGCCGCCTTGAACTTGGTGACCAGCGCCTCGTGGGCGACATCGTCATCAAATTCGTCGCGCGCTGGCAAGATGAGCTGCTTGAGCGCCACGGCCTCGCCCTGCGCGTTGACGGCACGCGTCACACGGCCGATACCGCCGCGGCGCATGGTGGCGTCATCGGCAAACAGCATCGTAAAACGGCGCAGGTAGGCGGGAAGCTCGTCCGTGCCCAGGGCGACGGCCGGCTCAAACCCGTCGACGCGCGCCAGGCGCAGGCCCACCATGGGATCACGGTTGAGCGACTGGGCTGCCGTAGAAGCGAGATCGTTCGTCATAGGGCGATCGCCGCCACATTGGTGTTGAAGTTGTTGAGCGCGACGTCGTCATCGCCGTAATGTCCCACCCATTGACACAGGTTGGTATAGCAGCCCCACAGATTGGCATACTGCCGATACCACTTAGATTTGGTCGAGAACCTTTGCCGACCGAACTCGGCACGGATAACAAACATATCGTTGGCCAGGGTGTCGCACGGTCCGGTATCGCCTGTTGCGTTATAGGTCGAGACCGCGCTATTTGCCCGAGAGACATAGCCGTCGAGCATATTGCACTTGGTCACGAGCCAACTGTGTATGCTTTCCTCCTCGGCAGCCGAAAGGCCGCTGGAGTTTGTATTGCCACCGGTGTTGCCGCCCGTCGAGCTGTTGCTCCCAGACCCGCCGGAGGCGGAGCCCGAACCGGAACCGCCGTCCGAGCCCGCCGAACCGCTGCCAGAACCGGACCCGTCCGAGCCGCCGGGCTTACCCGCCTGCTGCGTATCCTGCTCCTTCTGCTGCTCCGCCTTGTTAACGACAGAAGCCACGCTGTTATTGGAAAGCTTCGTAATGACCTTGGTGTTGGTGAGCACGATGGTCTTGCCGTTTGCCAGCGTAACCTCGTTGTCCGATGTTTCGGGACTGTCCGCATCGTCGCCACCGAACACAATGTGCGAGACCACGCTCGCCCACGTATATCCGGTTGTCGTTCCCAAGTCGCTTTTGGCCTTGCGCCCAATATGCAGCTCGCGCGCAGCATGCGCCTGCACCATGGACGGCACCGTCATGCCATAAGCCGAAACACCGGCTATGACCAGCACGAGCGAGCAAAACAGCAGCACACACGCCCGAGGCGCCAGGCCCAGCCGGCGTCGCATGCGCACCGCGGCGCCATGCTTTGTCTGAGTGCCCCCGGGCCGCATGCGTTCTCCTCCAACAAAAACACGCCGCTTAAAAGCGGCGCATTCTTTCATATTCACATTTGAGTGTATCAGCGAACCCAAAAGGTTGCGCAACGAATGGGCAAATACGAGGTGCAGACGGACCCATCCACGCGATAAGCGGATGAAAAGCAGGTTTGTTGAACAACAAATGCATGAACGTGTGCCCAATTATGAGTGCCCCGTGCGGCAGGCCGACGGGACATGCCGCGGAGCTGACGCCGCCTAGATCGCGCGGCGGGCCTCAATCGCACGCCCAAGCGTAAGCTCGTCGGCATACTCCAAGTCGCCGCCCACGGGAAGGCCGCTCGCAAGACGCGATACCTCAACGCCCAATGGCTTGATGGTGCGAGCAAGGTAGCTCGCCGTGGTCTCGCCCTCAATGTTGGGGTTGGTGGCGATAATGACCTCGTGGATGTCCTCGTGGCCCAGGCGCGCCAGCAGCTCGCGGATATGCAGCTGCTCGGGACCGATCTTGTCCATGGGGCTGATCACGCCGCCCAGCACATGGTAGAGGCCATGGTAGCTGCCCGTGCGCTCGATTGCCTGAACGTCGCGCGGCTCGCCCACCACGCAAATACGAGTGGTATCGCGCATCGGGTCCTGGCAGATGGAGCACTCGTCGGCCGTGGCGTAGTTAAAGCAACGGCTGCAAAAGTGGACCTCCTGCTTGACCTCCAGGATGGCCTCGGCCAGGCGGCGGGCCTCCTCGGCATCGGCCTCGAGCAGGTAATAGGCGATGCGCTGGGCCGACTTGGGACCAATGCCCGGCAGACGACCCAGCTCATCGAGCAGTTTTTGCAGACTGTGATTCGCACTCATATATATGTGTGTCTTAGAACGGCATGCCCGGGATGTTGAGGCCGCCGGTGATGGCGCCCATCTGCTTGTTGGCGAGCTCGTTGACGCCGCGGACGGCCTCGTTGACAGCAGCCATGATCATGTCCTGCAGCATATCGACGTCCTCGGGATCGAGGGCATCGGGATCGATGGTGAGGTTGACGAGCTCCATCTCGCCGTTAACGGTCACCTTGACCATGCCGCCGCCGGCAGAGGCGTCGACGGTCTGGGACTTGAGGTTCTCCTGCGCGGCGGCAAGCTGCTCCTGCATCTTGCGGGCCTGCTTCATCATCTGCTGCATGTTCATACCGGCCATGATGGCTCCTTTACGTGCGGCCGCACGCCGAGCTGCAAGGGCAGCCGGAGCGCGGCGGGACTTTCAAACTCAAAAATCGTACCACGGCGCGGGGCCAGCGAGCGGGGCGGACGTGTTACCTCAGTCGATATACATGTCCTGGAGTGCAAGCCGCGCCCAAAGATTATGCAAAGTTGAATAATTCGCATCTGAATAATATTGAAAGCTAAATCTTGTAGAGCCGGAATCCGGTATTTTCTTTCTGCATCCAACTAAATGGCTAAATGCCGAGCCACTACTCGAGGTGGCGCGCATGACGGCGGGGTATAATCTGATTGCCATAAATAGCAATTTGGAGGTGCCCCATGAATGCCCCCGACGCGCTCCAAAACATCCGCTCAAAACACCCCGTTGCATATGTGGTTCTCTACCTCTTTGTCGGCTGGGCATTGCTGGTTGTCACCACCCATGCCATAGCCTTTGGAGCAGAACTGCTGATAGCCGGCTCGGACCAGCCCGTCGTCAAATGGGAAGCGACCGATGAGTGCACCGACGGAACCCGAACCATTTACTACAACAGCCCGTCCCTCTACCAAGAGTTCAAGGTCAAGATAAAGGACTCCAAGATTGTCGATGCCGAACCGGGCTCTTTCTTGACAATCGGAGCAACCCTCAACGCCGAGCAAGTCGAGTACACAGACAGCCATGCGACGTATCGTATCGACCTCAACATCCTAGGCCGACCGTCACGTACCTGCCTGCTCGAATGCGAGATACGCGGCACCACACTACACATGTCCGAAATACAGATGCGCCCGGACAAAGAGTTCTCTTCTTGAGCAGTATACCCGCCTGCGCAGCTACTCCACCGGTTTGAAGATGGTGGCTTGGCCGAAGACACTGCGGATGAGGGCTTTGGCCTCGTCCTCGGTCTGCGGGATGCTCGGGGCTGCGCCCTGGTGGCCGAAGGGGCTGCCGGCGCCGGGGTTGGACTCCCAGGGAGCTGCAGGAGCGCCCTCCTCTTTGGGGGCAGTTACGGCGGGCTTGGGCGCGGACGCCGCACCCGGCACGTCGAACGGGGGCAGATCGTCCCCGCCGGCATCGGCAGCAAAACCGCCGACCATGGCATCGTCGTAGGGAACCTGCTCGGATTCCCACGGAGCGGACTGCGCAGACGGCTGAGCCCTGGGAGCGGACGCGCACTCGGGCGCACGGGGCGCGGGCTCGGTCGGGAGCTTACCCGTGGCAGGAGCGCCGGCAGGGTTGTCGGAGCGTAGCCAGGGGGCCTTAGCCAAGTCGGATGACTTGGGCGCAGGCGAGGCGGGCTTGGGCGCTGGTGTCGGAGCAGCCGGTTTGGGCGCAGCGGGCTTAGGCGCCGACGGGGCCGGTGCCATCACCGGCGTCGCTTGCCGCTGCGGCGCGCTGGCGCTCGAGGATACAGGGGCCGCCGAGGACACGGGTTGCGGGTCCGCAGATGCCGCAGCCCGTGCAGATGGAGAATGCTCCTCATGTTGAGGAGCCGGCGTGCCACCCCCATCCAGGACGTAGTCGACGGTGCGACGACCGAAGACCGCGCAGACCGTCGGCAGGACCACCGATTGCGTGTCGGCGCGACCGAGCATCTTGATGGCAAAGGTCGAGCCCGCGGGGAACGAGACCGTGAGCTTGGAGCCGTCGTCGGCCGTGGCGCGGGCGTTGAGCAAAAGGCCTGCATAGGAAGCCTGACGAGCCTTGACGCGCTCGACGACCTCGGCCCATTTGCGCTGGAGCTCGCCGGCGTCCTCGACCGCGGGGGTCTCGGCAGCACCGGCAGTGGCAACCTGGGCGGCGTTGTTGGGCCTGGACACCGGCACGGTCGATGCAGCGGGCGCGGGAGCCGGAGCCTCAACGGGTTGAGGTGCAGGCGTTACAGGTTTGGGCGCGGGAGCCGGAGCCGCGGACTTGGGCGCAGACTGGGCAGCCGGAACAGCAGCGCCGCGGTCCCAAGGCATGCCGCCCTGATGCGCGGACGTAGCAGCGGGGGCGGCGGTCGCCGCAGGAGTAGCAGCTCGGGCACCCGAAATCAGCGTCGGCTGCTGGACAGCAGGTGCGGATGCTGCAGGCGCACTCGCTTGAGCAGCTGCCACGCTCGCCGGAACGGCGGCGTTGGCAACCATGGCCTCCAAGCGAGCCACGCGCTCAGCCAAAGCCTCAATCGTTAAATCGGCCTCGGGACGCGCCAGGCGGGTGCAGGCGATCTCGAGCACCAGGCGCACGTCGCTCGCACCCCTCATCTCCAAGGCGGCATCGTCGAGCACCGTCAGCACGCGAGCCAAACGATCGGCAGGATGCTCGCCAAAGGCAGCGGCCTCGGCTGCAAGCGCCTCGGCCTGCTCGGCACCGCCCTCAAACAACTCGGCACGGGCACCGGCAACGCAAGCAACATACACGTCGCGTACGTGCGCCACCAGGTCGCGCGTCAGTTCCAGCAGATCGTTACCTTCCTCGACCTGCGCGCGAATAAGCCCATAGAGCTCGGCGACATCGCGATCGGCAATGGCGCGCGCAAACTCGCCCAGAATCTGGTCCGAAACTTCGCCCAAAAGCGAGCGGGCATCGTCCGCATGCACGGTGCCGTTGCCGAAGACGCTCAGCTGCTCCAGCGTGGAGAGCGCGTCGCGCATGCCGCCCTTGGCATGGCGCGCCACGATGGCAAGCGCCTCGTCGTCGTAGTCGAAGCCCTCCTGCTCGCACACGTATGCCAGGCGACGCTCGATATCCTCGTTACCGATGCGGTGGAAATCGAAGCGCTGGCAGCGCGAGAGGATGGTCTCCAGAATCTTTTGCGGGTCGGTAGTGCACAGCACAAAGATCACATGCGCCGGCGGCTCCTCGAGCGTCTTGAGCAGCGCGTTAAACGCCGCCGTCGTGAGCATGTGGACCTCGTCGATGATATAGATCTTGTACTTGCCGCGCACCGGGGCAAAGTTAACGGAGTTGATGATCTCCTCGCGCACGTTGTCTACGCCGGTACGGCTTGCGGCATCGAGCTCGTAGACATCGGGGTGGTTGCCCTCGGCAATGAGCTCGCACTCCTCGCAGGTGCCGTCGGGCATGCAGCCGCTTGCACCCTCGGCGCGCGCCGCCTCGGCATTGCGGCACAGCAGCGCCTTGGCCAAAATGCGCGCCATAGTGGTCTTGCCCGTGCCGCGCGGTCCGCAGAACAGGTAGGCGTGGGACAGGCGCCCCTCGGTGATGGCGTGCTCGAGCGTCGAGACGATATGCTGCTGGCCCACCACGGAGTCGAAGGTGAGCGGGCGATACTTTCGGTACAACGATTCCATGGGTGCTCCCCCGGGTATACTGAGTCTTGTTGCCGCGGCGGCCATGCGGTCGCACGGCATACTGCATCCATAATAACCCGTACGGCGAGCCCGCCGCGATAGGAGTCCAAAGAGCATGGCAGACGCAGAGAGCAACCTCGTTCCCTCCGAAGCAGCCGACCAGGTCGAGGTCGCGCTCGAGACGCAGGCAGCAGCCGATGACGGCATCCTGTACCTCAACGAGTATCAGTACGAAAACGACCTCGTCACCGATTTCGCCCGCTTGGTTGCCTCGCCCAGGCGCCGCGGCTCCCTGTACGTCGCCGCCGCCATTGCCGCGCTGCTCGGTATTGGCATGCTGGTGGCCGGCGGCAGCTGGATCAAGTTCGGCGTCGTGCTGGTCGTGTTCGGCGCCTTTTTGGCCTGGTGGAGCAAAAATCTGCACCATACGCTCGCGCGCGACTTTATCGAAGCCGTCGAGGCAGACGAGTCCATGGGCGGCCGTTACCGCCGCGTCGCCGCCAACGAGGACGGCCTGATGGTCTGGGGCAAGAGCGGCAAGTCGCAGTTCTTCCCGTTTGAGAAGCTCGACCACGTACTCGACGGCGAGCGCATCTTTGTGGCCATGTTCGCCGACCAGGGCGTGACGATCCCTAAGGACACCTTTGTTCGTGGTGATGCCGAGCAGTTTGGCTCCTTCCTCAAGGCGCGCATCAACAAAAAGCTGCGCATCGAGACCAAACGCAAGAAGATGAAGGCCGAGAAGGCCGCTGCCAAGGCCAAGCAGGAAAGCGAGCCCAAGAACGCAAAGGCCAAACAGCGCAAGCAGAAGAAGAACAAGAAGAAGCACTAAGGCCGAGCCAGACAGGCCACCTCGCCCCGCTACCTTCACCATGCGCCCGAGCGTGCTAAACTAGCAGCATCTATGCCACCGCGAACGGCTTGGCCCCGCGCCCGCCGCTCGCAAACGAACTTTAAACGCACGAGGGTTGGCCATGCCGCTTTTCTCGCAACATACCGCCCGGTTCTCGCCGGACGTTCCCTTGGAGGGCACCAGCTCTCGCGAGCTGCTCAAGCGGTTCCAGCCGCTCGAGACGCTTGCGACCGGCGGTTTTGGCTCCATCGAGATTTGCCGCGACACGCACCTGCGCCGCCGCGTCGCCATTAAGCGCATCCCCCTTATCAACGGCGCCGGCATGCCCGCCAGCGACATCATGGATGTCCTGCGCGAGGCGCACACTGCCGCCATGCTTCAACATCCCAATATCGTGCAGGTTATCGACTTTACGCACGATACCGCCTATGCCTACCTCGTCATGGAATATGTCGATGGCATGTCGCTCGCCGACTTTTTGCATCGCGTGGACGGCCATTCGCTCACCTTTGACGAGGCCGCGGCCATTGCCGACGCGCTGGGCCAGGCGCTCACCTTCGCCCATAGCAACGGCGTGCTCCACCTGGATATTAAGCCCGCCAACGTGCTCATCGACCACTCGGGCAATGTTAAGCTCACCGACTTTGGCATGGCGCGGCTGTCGTCTGCCGGCGGCTTTGGCGGCTCGCGCGGCGGCACCATCGGCTACATGCCACCCGAGCAGCTCGACATCGAGACTGGCACGGTTGACGAGCGCGCCGATGTCTTTGCCCTCGCCTGCGTGATCTACGAGGGCCTGTGCGGCAGCGCTCCCTTTATGGCCGCCACGCCCGGCGACTCGCTCGGCCGCATCATCGGCGGTGCCACCTACCCCAGCGAGCTCATCCCGCACTTTCCCCCAGGAGCCGAGGCTGCGCTCATGAGCGCCCTCTCCCCCATGCCGCAAGACCGCCCCAGCAGCATCGAGGCATTTTGCGACCAGCTGCTCGCCGGCTTGGGCAGCGTGCGCGAGGGCCGTCGCAGCCTGGAGCAGATGGTGGGCGAGCTGTCGGATGACGAGCGCGCGGCAGACGATATCGAATCGTTGCCCTATGAGGACGACGCCATCGAGGTCGACCCCGCGCTCGGCTGGGCCGGCACGCGATGGAGCCGCGCGCGCGATTACACCATGCGCGCCATCTCGGCGCTAACGTGTGGTGCCTTTAGCTTTCTGATCATGCAGACGGCTGGCGTCGCGGCGCTTCCCGGACTTATTGCCGCGGCCATCGCAATTGGGGCGGCCGCCGGCCTGGCCCCGCAGATTGGCTCGGCTATCTCGGCCGTGGGCTTTTTGGTACTTATGGCCAACGCCACCATGCAGGCGCAGGGCATCCTGTCGATGCTGCCCGTCGCGGTGCTCTTTGCCGCCACCATATCCGGTTGGTGGATCGCCTGGGGCCGCACCGAGGCCGCCGCGAGCGCCGCGCTCACCTGCGCGGTGGCACTTGGCTGTCTAACGGGCGACGCCCTCCTTGCCGCCGGGGTCGCCGCCGGCATCGCGGCCTTTTGGCTCGGCCCGGCAAGCGCCGCGGCCGCCACGGGGATGGGCGCGCTTTTTGGCCGCCTGGCTACGGTTGCGCTTTCCGCCGGAGGCGTGCTGGGGCTCGGCAATGTTGCCGCGGCGCTGGGAGACATGCTCTTCTGGGCTGCCGTCGTGCTTGTCGCGGCGACAGCCGCACTGACATCTCTGCTGCTCAACGCCCATGCCAAGCGTGCCGAGCAGGGCTCGAACCTGGCTGCAATCGCTGCCATCGCCGGCTGCGGAATAGGCACCGCGGCGTCGCTCTGTCTTGCACACCATATGGAAATTGCCAGCCTTGCGGCCGCGGTCGTCGTCAAGGCGGCGGTTGCGGGAACCCTATCCTCTATAATCGTTGGGATATGCCTATATTTGCTCGGATACCAAAGAACCTATACGGAGAGTGATCTTTCGTGAACTTCCTGAACATCTTCGAGGACCACGTGGCCGGCATCTTCGGTGCCACCCGTGCCCCGTTCTCCTTTAAGAAGCTTGCCAAGCAGGCCGCTCGCGACATGGAGGATCAGACTCTGGTAATCAACGGCGTCAACACCGCGCCGGCACTCTATACCATCCTGATCGCCGCCGACGACGATCCCATGCTCGCCCCGTTCTACCCCGAGCTTTCACGCGAAGTCCGCGAGTTTGTGAAGGCACAGGCCGAAAAGCGCCGCTATGTGTTTGTCGGCGAGCCCCTCGTTCGCTTTATGATCGACCCGCAGCTGCGTGCCGGTAAGTTCTCGGTCTTTGCCGAGAACGTCGACGCCCCCACGCTCGGTCGTCTGTACGAGGAAGAGCGTGCCTACCAGAATGGCCTGGGCCAGAACAACTCTGCCGCAAGCCGCGCCGCCAGCGCTCCCCGCGCCGGCAAGCAGCAATTCGCAGCTCCGCAGCAACAGCACCCCGCCGCCATGCCCCAGCAGCCGACGCCCCGTGCCGCCGCTCCCGACCCGCTCGCCGTGCCCGATCCCTTTGCGCCCAACGCCCCCGACCTGTCTCTTATACACATCTCCGAGCCCACGAGACTAAGGC
>URDE01000036.1:0-16271 GCA_900546525.1 uncultured Collinsella sp. | reverse complement strand
CGATGTTGGCGCACTGGACCGCCTGGCCTGCTGCACCCTTGCACAGATTGTCGATAGCACCCGTCGCCACCAGCACGCCCGCACGCTTGTTGAGCGCAAGGCCGATCTGGGCAGCGTTGGTGCCGACGACCGAAGCCGTCTTGGGCTGCTGGCCGGCATCGAGCACGCGCACAAAGGTGCGACCGGCGTAGAACTTCTTGTAATGGTCGACGACGTCCTCAAGGGCCAACGTGTCGAGAGCCCGCGGCGCGAGCGGCATCGTCACCGTGGAAAGCAGGCCGCGCTTGAGCGGTGCCAAGTGCGGAGTAAAGACGACACGATCGGTCAGACCCAGAATCTGCTCGATCTCTGGTGTGTGGCGATGTTTGCCTACGCCATAGGCCTCTAAGTTCTCGTCTGCGCTACAAAAATGGGTGCGGGCGTTGCAGGACTTACCGGCGCCCGTCACGCCGCTAATGGCATCGACGATTACGGGGCCGTTCTCTGCCATCCAGCCCGCACGCACGGCAGGAGCGGCAGCGAGGCTCGTTGCGGTGGGATAGCAGCCGGCGCAAGCGACCAAAACGGGCTTTCCGGCGGCATGGCTGGAAGCAGCGGTCTCTAAGTCCTGGCAGAACAGCTCGGGCAGGCCAAAAGCGCGGGTCTTGAGCAGCTCGGGGCTCGAGTGCTCGGCGGCATACCATGCCTCAAAGACGGACGGGTCGCTCAGACGGTAATCGGCCGAAAGATCAAAGCAGGAAACGCCCGCGGCAAGGAGCGCGGGCACCTGCGCCATGGCAGCCGTGTGCGGCACGGCAAGAAAAACCGCATCGCAGCTTTTGAGCTCGGGGGCGTCATGCGTGGTGAAAACCAGATCGCTCACGCCAGCAAAGCTCGGATACACTGCGGACAGCGGCTGGCCGGCATCGGCGTTGGACGTAATGGCAACAAGTTCAAACTCGGGATGGCCGAGTACGAGGCGAATGAGCTCGGCTCCGGCATATCCAGCCGCGCCGACGATTCCAACCTTCAAAGACATATCAGACTCCTTGTCTGCGATTTATGCACCGATGCGCATTTCGCAGCGGTCATTATGAGGTGGGTTGAAACTTTAGCACCAAAAGATGCATGAATACGTAAATAGCTTGCATGTTCATGCATTGAAACATTCCCGACACATTCGCTTGAAGGAATTGACAAATAGAGCGGGCCCCGTATTGACCGGCACTCCTTACGGTGCCGGGCAACACAGGGTCCGCCCATGCGAAAACTAAGTTGTTAGGATGAGCCAGCTGGCTAGAGCTCAACCGGCACCCATTCGTCGTGATTGCAGATAAATGCCTCGGGATCCTCGACACTAAAGAAGACGAGCGCGGGGTCGTTAGGCCCCTCATAGTGCTCGCCCAGGTGCTCTAGATGCTTCCACCCGGCTTCGCGCATTTCGTCTAAAGCCCGGTCATCCAAGCCGGCACGCCCGCGCAAGATGAGCCAGCCATGGCCCGGCCACCAACTCGTGGCCTCAAAGCGCTGGTTTTGCAGCAGCTCCTGCCACACATCTTTGGTGCGCGCTGTCACAAACCACAGCTTGCCGTCCTGAATCTGCGCAAACGAGAACGGACGCACATGCGGCTGCCCGCCCACGCTCGTCGCCAGATACCACGCCGGCACCGACGTCAGATACTCCAGCACCGTATTCAATCCGTCCACGTTTCCTCCTGTCGCCTGACCAGTCTTTTTGGAATGGGTAGTCAATTTGGGAAATTAGAGCTCGAGGCGCTCTTCGCTGCCGTCGATATCGCAGAACCGTGCGGCGATGTTGCGGACCGAGAAGAATGCAAGGCGGCCGTCGTTGGCGCTATCGTGTTGCTCGCCAATGCCCACCATGTGCTTAAAGCCCGCTTGGCGCACCTTGTCGCTCACGAATGCATCGTCCTCGAGCGCGGCCTCACCGGTTAACACGGTCCAGCACTCCCCCGGCTTCCAGCCCGATACCTCAAACTTGGGATTCGCGCTCAACTCCGCCCATACGTCCTTGTCGCGCGACGTGCAAAACCACAGCTTGCCGTCATCGACCATGGCAAACGAAAACGGCCTCACGCGGGGCTGATGCCCGTCGCTCGCATCGGTCGTGGCAAGATACCACGCCGGAATGCGCCTGAGATACGAGCAGGCGCGCTCGAGCTGAGCCGTGCGATCGATGTCGGTCATGGAGACCCCTTTCTTGTGCTCGAATCGAGCTTAGAAGAGTTGAAGATTGATAACGACAACGCATGTCACCAGCAGCGCCATCGCCAGCGCTGCCAGTACATCCCCCCGGCCAAACGCAAGCGCATGCAGACGCGTGCGTCCCTGCTCGCCGTGATAACAACGCGCATCCATGGCGGCCGAAAGCGTCTCGGCATGACGGAACACACCGGTGAACAGCGGAATCGCCACACTGCCGAGCATGCGCACACCGCCGAGCGGACCGCCCGTCACGCGCGCGCCGCGGCTTGCCTGTGCATCGGCCGTCTGTTTCATCTCGGTGGCAAATTGCGGCATAAACCGCAGCGCGATACCCATAATCATGCCGAGCTCGTGCGCCGGAAGCCCCACGCGCGCAAATGGTGCGAGTAGACGTTCAAAGCCCGCGGTGAGGTCGAGCGTCGGCGTGGTGAGTGTAATGGCGCTCATGCCGGCCATCATCAACGTCAGGCGGCACGCCACAAACGCCGCAGAACGCAGCGAGCCCTCGCTCACCTGCAAAAAGCCAAGCTGCCACAGGATGCGGCCACTCTGGTCGGAAAACAGGTTGAGCACCGCGACCACCACGACAATCGCCAGCAATGGTGCCATCGATGATAGGACCCGGTGCAACGGCACCCGGGCTGCGAGATAGACCAGCACGACAAACATTGCGACCGGAACCAGCCCGCCGAAGCTGCCAACGGTGAGCACGGTGATCAGAAATGCGAAACCTAGAAGCAACTTAGTGCGCGGATCCAGGCGATGCACCGCGCTATCCCCGGGATAGTAGCTGCCAAATGAGAACGCCTCCATCAGCAGCCCTCCTCTCGCGTGGGCGCCTTGGAACCAGCCTGACGCGGCACCCTCAAAAGCCCGTCCGCGCAGCCCAGCAGCAAGCCAGCCAGCTCGTCGGCCAGCGCCTCAACCGTATAAAGCCTGTCGCGGCGGAGCGGCACACCGGCTTTCGCGAGCGCCAGCGCCATGCGCTGGGCGGCGGGAACGCCCAGGCCGATCGACTTGAGCTCGTCCGCGTGCGCAAAAACCTGCGCGGGCGTTCCCTCGGCAAACACGGCGCCCTCGTTCATCACAACGATGCGGTCACAACAATTTGCCAGGTCATCCATACTGTGCGAAACCATGACAACAGTCAGGCCCTCGCGATGGAGTCGATCGATGAGCCCCAGGAAATCCCCGCGCGCAGCCGGATCGAGCCCCGCCATGGGCTCGTCGAGCACCAGCACCTCGGGCTCCATGGCGAGCACGCCGGCAAACGCCACGCGGCGCTGCTGGCCGCCCGAAAGCTCAAAGGGGCTCTTGTCGCCCATCGCAGCAAGGTCGAGGCCCACGCGCGCAAGCGATGATGCGACACGGCGTGCAACCTCGTCTTCTGGCAGGCCAAGGTTGCGCGGGCCAAACGCCACGTCCCGCGCCACGGTCTCGGCAAATAGCTGGCGCTCGGGATACTGAAACACCACGCCGACCTTTGCCTTAACCGCGGCGGCATCTTTCTTGTTTGCCAGGTCGAGCCCCAATGCGTAAACGGAACCCTCCTGGGGACGAATCAGGCCGTTGAGATGCTGAATCAGCGTCGACTTACCCGAACCGGTATGACCTGCCAAGCCCAGGAACTCGCCGCGACGCACCGTCAGCGATACATCGCGCAGCGCCCACGGGCTGCTTGGGTCGTTTCCCCAGAGAGCCTGTTTGTTCAATGCACCCTCGGCGGCTGAGCGCTTGTGCCAACGGCGACGCTCGCGGGCGCTCAGCGAGTAACTATGTGAGAGATGCGAAATCTCGATGACGGGCTCCGACGCGGCTATCCCGTCGGCTGCAGAGGATGCATTGTCAAGCACATGAGAATCGGATGCGGAAGGCTGCCCTGCGATGTCCGTCCCGCTCCGCTCGGCATAAGCCTGTGCAATCTCGGCGACCATATCTGCCTCGTGCACCTGCGCGCAAACGGAAACGCCCTTCTCGCGAAGTGCCCTACCTAGGCAGCACGACGCCGGCATATCCAGGTTGAGCTGCGCAAGTTCGTCCGCCCGCGTCAAGATTTCCTCGGGGGCACCGAGCATGGCCACGCGCCCCGCCTGAAACACCGCGACTCGATCGGCCTCGGCGGCCTCTTCCATAAAGTGCGTAATCATCACGATGGTCATGCCGCGAGCGTGCAATGCGCGGCAAGCCTTCATGAGGCCCTTGCGGCCGCGCGGGTCGAGCATCGAGGAAGCCTCGTCCAATATGAGCACGCGCGGTTCCATGGCAAGCACGCCGGCAAGCGCCACGCGTTGCTTTTGGCCACCCGAAAGCGCATGAGTCTCGTGGCGCTCAAAGCCCACCAGGCCCACGCCCTTCAGTGCCTCGCGTACGCGCTGCGCAATTTGCGCCGACGGCACGCCAAGGTTTTCGGGACCAAACGCAACGTCATCTTCGACAAGCGTTGCCACCAGCTGGTCATCGGGATTCTGGAATACCATGCCCGCGGTCGAACGAATGTCGTAGACCAGCTCGGGGTCGGACGCATCCATGCCGTTGATGCGTACCGTGCCCGCATCGGGCTGCAGCAGCGCATTCAGATGCTTGGCAAACGTCGACTTACCCGACCCATTGCCACCGAGGATGCAGAAAAACTCGCCATCCTCGATGTTCAGATCGACGCCGTCGAGTGCCGGTGCGGCACCGTCATAGCTAAAGGAAACGCCCCGACACTCAATCATGCGCGGCCTTTGACCTGGTCCTTTTTAGGCGTGATGAGGTTGGAGACCGCCTTGTACACCGCAAGCGTCAATACCGAGTTAAGCACGGTCTTGATAAGGTTGAACGGCAGCACGGCAGGAATCATGAGCGGGGCGATCACATCGACCGAGCCATACCAGAACCATACGCCAATGGTAAGGTTTGCGACCATAGACAACGCCGTAGCGGCAATAACGCCGAGCACCAGGCCAATCACGGCACCCTTATAGGTATGCATCTTCTGGTAGGCAATAGCCGCGGGCAGAATGTAGCCCAGCGTGGCAACCAGGTTCATAAGCGCGCCGACCCAGTCACCCGTAGTGAGCGCATGAATAACGATCGCCATAGCGGCAACAGCGGTACCAGCACCGGGGCCATACGCAAATCCGCACACCATCGCCGGCACCAGCGACGGGTCGTAGGTCAAAAACGGCGCCGAAGGAAGGATGGGCAGCTGCACGTACATAAACAGGGCGCCCAAGGCGCACATCAACGCCATGGTAACGAGCTGTTTGGTGCTCCACCTATTCGTGTTCTCAAAATGGATATGCTGCGACTGTTCAGACATAAGATCACCTGCCTCTTTCATCCGGACTCTAACCGTTGGTACTGGGGTCTCACCAGTTCAGCCGGCATGCGAACCAACACACGCACGGGTCGCGGACTCATCGGCTCGGTCGCAGACGCCTCGTCTGCGCCACGGCACCCCTTTGGCACCGCCCGATTTACCGCCAGTGGGGAATTCCACCCCGCCCTGAAACAGCAATTGCAAGTGTAGCACGGGCAGGTTTTCGCGCAAGTATGCCGAGGGTAATTTATGGTGGGGATCAGTTGCCGCAACAACCACGTTCCCCACCCATCCCAAAGTAGCGCGCCTTTCGCGGCAAAGCCGCGAAACAGCGACCGCGACATGTATCCCCATCAGCCACGATCTCCGTCCACGCCGACCTCAAGGCCGTAAACGCAGGGGATCCGGGGGCGTGACGGGGGTTTCTCTCCGGAACATTCCGCAGGACGCAAAGAGCCTCCGCAGCGCGAAGCGCGATGCGGAGCCTCTTTGCATGTCCGAGGACGTTCCGGAGAGAAACCCCCGTCACGCCCCCGGATTCCCGGTGGGAGTTCTAGACCTTGTCGGCCTTAGTACATACCGCCGCCCTGCTGACCAGCGGTGGCAGCAGCGATAGCGTCCTCAAGCTGAGTATTCTTGGGCACATCGGAGACGGTAGCCTCGGTGATGAGGATCAGGCTGGCGACGGAAGCAGCGTTCTGCAGGGTGACGCGGCTGACCTTGACGGGGTCGAGGACGCCCATCTCGATCATGTCGCCCCACTCGCCGTTGGCAGAGTTGAGACCCTGGCCGGCGGGCAGCTCGGCAACCTTGTCGACCACGACAGCGCCCTCAAAGCCAGCGTTCTTGGCGATGGTAGCGACCGGAGCGGTCAGAGCCTTCTTGACGATGTCGACGCCGATCTTCTCCTCGGGGTCGTCGATCTCGACAGCATCGAGCGCAGGAACAGCGTCCATGAAGGCGACGCCGCCACCGGCGACAATGCCCTCCTCGACAGCAGCTCGGGTTGCCTGCAGGGCATCCTCGACGCGATGCTTGATCTCCTTGAGCTCGGACTCGGTAGCAGCGCCAACCTTGATGACGGCAACGCCACCGGAGAGCTTGGCCAGGCGCTCCTGGAGCTTCTCGCGGTCGAAGTCAGAGGTGGTGTTCTCCATCTCGCCCTTGATCTGAGCGATGCGGACGTCGATGGCCTCCTTGGAACCAGCGCCGCCAACGACGACGGTGTTGTCCTTGGAGATGGTGACGGACTTAGCGGTACCGAGCATATCGGCGGTGATGTCAGCGACCTTCACGCCCAGCTCGTCCAGAGCGGCCTGGCCACCGGTAAGGACGGCGATGTCCTCGAGGATGCGCTTGCGGCGATCGCCGTAGCCCGGAGCCTTGACGGCGCAGACGTTGAGAGCGCCACGGATCTTGTTGAGGACCAGGGTGGGCAGGGCCTCGCCGTCGATGTCCTCAGCGATGATGAGCAGGCCACGGCCGGCGCGCTGGACAGCCTCGAGAACAGGCATGATGTCCTGAACGCTGGAGATCTTCTGGTCGGTGATGAGGATGTACGGATCCTTCATCACGGCCTCCATGCGGTCGTTATCCGTGACGAAGTAAGCGGAGACATAGCCCTTGTCGAACTGCATGCCCTCGACGGTGTCGATGGTGATGTCGAACGTCTGGGAATCCTCGACGGTGATGACGCCGTCCTTGCCCACGACCTCCATGGCCTCGGCGATCTTCTCGCCGACCTCGGGGTCACCGGCGGAGATGGTACCGACGGAAGCAATCTGCTCCTTGGTCTCGACCGGCTTGGCCTGCTTCTTCATCTCGGCGACGGCGGCGTTGACGGCCTTGTCGATGCCGCGACGGATGGCCAGCGGGTTGGCGCCAGCGGCGACGTTGCGCAGACCGTCGTTGACGATGGCCTGAGCGAGCAGGGTTGCGGTGGTGGTGCCGTCACCCACGGTGTCGTTGGTCTTGGTGGCGACCTCCTTCACCAGCTGGGCGCCCATGTTCTCGATGTTGTCCTCGAGCTCGATCTCCTTAGCGACGGAAACGCCGTCGTTGGTGATGGTCGGGGCACCGAACGTGCGCTGCAGCGCAACGTAGCGGCCCTTGGGGCCCATGGTGACGGTAACGGCGTCGGCCAGGGTGTTGACGCCCTTGGCGAGCTTAGCGCGGGCATCGGTGTTGAACGTAATGTTCTTTGCCATAGTGGGTAATCCTCCAAAAGAAATGTGACTCGCGTCGCCGCTTCCGAGTCCTATGCGACGAGCGCGTTCAAAGACGAATCAGAGATTCTGACGAGACTAGGCCTCGACGACAGCGTAGATGTCATCGGCGCGCATGAGCAGATACTTCTCGCCGTCGACCTTAACCTCGTTGCCACCGAACTTACCGTAGATGACAACGTCACCGACCTTGACGTCCATGGGAATGCGCTCACCCTTGTCGTTTACCTTGCCGGCGCCAACGGCAACAATGGTGCCGCGCTGCGGCTTCTCCTGAGCGTTGCTGGCGATATACAGACCAGAAGCGGTCTTCTGCTCGGCCTCGTCGGGCTTGACCAGAACACGATCTGCAAGCGGCTTCAAAGACGACATGCTTGTCTCCTCCTTTTTGGGCCGCGCGGTTATACCACGCGAATTAACCCTTTTTGTTTGCGTACGCGTTGAATGGTACCCACGAATGGCGGGTTATACAACACGGAGTCAAAAAATCTTATTTTTTGGCACTTAGATTTTCTGAATGCCGGGGGATAACTTAGCGGTGGCTCCCGGGGCGGACCGGAGGGCATGAAGTTTGCTGCTCTACAGTCCTGCGCAAGACGGAAAGCACATTAAGTGCTTTCCTTTGCGTGCGGAACTCGCGACAAACTTCATGCCCTCCGGTCCGCCCTGGGAGCCAGGTTGACTAACTAGGGCCCGGCATTCAGAAAAGTCAGTGCAGCAAAATGGCGATGCGGATGGAATGCACAAGATAGGGGGCACGTTGTTGGGACGCGCTCTTTTAAGTTGCGGTGGAATAGTTCCTGTTTTTGGGCTTGAAGGCCGATTTTAGGGACTATTTCACCGCAACTGAGGGGTGGGATGTGGGGTTAGCGCTCGTAAATCAAGTTGCCTGCCAGGTAGGTGGCTTGGACTTTGGTGGCTTGAAGTTCTTGGGGATCAACGGTGAGCGGGTTTTGGTCCAGGACTACCAGGTCGGCGTACTTGCCGGGCTCCAAGCTGCCGAGGTTTTGCTCGTCGCCCGCTGCATAGGCGCTGCCCAGGGTGTAGTTGCGCAGAGCCGTTGCTGCATCGATGCGCTCGCTCGGCAACCAGCCGCCCTCGGGCCAGTGGCTTTTGGGGTCCTGGCGCGTAATAGCCGTGTAGAGCACGTTCATGCTGGTAACGGGCGTGATAGGGCTGTCGGTACCGAAGGCTTGGCGAATGCCGCGCTGCTTATAGGTTGCGAACGGCCACATGATGCGGCTGCGCTCCAGGCCCAGATCGCGCTCCGGACCACCCGGGTCGAGCGTGATATGGCAGGGCTGGCTCGAAGCAACCACGTTGAGCTTGCGCAGGCGGTCGATGTCCTCGGGCAGAAGGTTCTCCAGGTGCTCGAGCGTGTTATGGCCGTGCTGGGGCAGGCCGTACAGATCGGCCGCCTCCTCGAAGATATCCAGCGCGGCATGAATCGCACCGTCACCAATGACGTGGATGCGCACGGTGTGACCGCGCTCCGCGGCCGCCAGAACCAGTTTGCGCATGCGCTCAACCGGGACCGTCAGACGGCCCTGGTCGCCCGGGAAGCGCGGATTGGTATAGGGCTCAGTGAGATATGCCGTGTGTTCACTCGACACGCCGTCGAAGAACTGCTTAAAACCCGGCGCCGAAAGCAGCGCGTTGTTCGCGTAACGTACCTGCAGCTCTTCCAGACGCGACTGGTCATCCAGCAGCGTGGGAAACAGATGGGCACGAATGCCCAGCCTACCGGCCGTCTGCAATTTGTCGTAGACATCGTCGCGGATAAAATCGCAGCCCGGCATGGGCATGAGCGACATATCGCAGATCGAAGTAATACCCTGCTCGGCCATGCGCCTCATTTGATCGGCGTAAGCGCTTGCGATGCGACCTTCGCCCAGCCACTCAAGGCAGCGCGGCAGCAGCTGCATGGCAGCCGCTTCGTGCGCAATGCCCGTGAGCTCGCCGCTTGCGTCCTTGTCGTAACTGCCGCCCGCTGGCGGCTCGCTGTCGCGCGTGACGCCGAGCGCCTCGAGTGCGCGGCTGTTGAGCCAAAGCGTGTGCCCGTCGCCCGAATACATAACGCAGGGACGATCGGGGAATGCTGCATCGAGCGACGCCTTGGTAGGATGCTCGGGCGGGTCCCAACGGTAGTCGCGCCAGCCCTGCGTCACAACCCAGGCGTCGTCGGGCAGATCCTGGGAAAACTCGAGCGCGTGTTGCACCAGTGCCGCCTCGGACGTACCCATATCCATGAGCATGTACGGCGAGGAACCGACCGAGGTATGGAAGAAGTGCAGATGAGCGTCATGGAAACCGGGGCAGACAAACTGCTCGCCGTAGTCGAGAACCGGCGTGGCGGCAGGCGCGGCGGCGATCACGTCATCGGGCGCACCGACTGCGACGATACGGTCGCCTGCGATGGCAATCGCCAGCTCGCGGGCGGTATCGACGCCGTCTTGCGCGGTAAAGACGTTCTTGGAGCGGATAATCCGATCGATATGTTGCATGGACATCCCCATCTCTGGCAGAAAATTCAACACCCCCGAGTGTACTCCCCCGCCTCGGTTACAAAATGCCAAGCGGCAAACGGCAGCTTTGCCAGGCCAAGTGGCAGGTGGCATACTGGAAAGAGCCTGTACGATTTTGCGATAAACCAGTAAGGAGCAAATCGACCATGACGAAGACCAAGGCACAGCAGATTATGGCGGCGACCGAGGCTCGCGCGGCTGACGACGTCACCGCAGCCATCCAAGATATCGCCGCCGAGTTTGAACCCTACATCATTAAGCAGCGTCGGCACTTCCATAAGCACCCGGAGCTGAGCCTCGCCGAAGAGCGCACGACTTCTGACATCGCCAACCAGCTCGACGCCATGAATATCCCCTACGAGCGTCCCCTTAAGACGGGCCTGGTGGCGACCCTTCGCGGCACCGCGCCCGACGCCTATCGCGAGGACGGCACGCCGCGCCGCCGCATCCTGCTGCGTGCGGATATCGACGCCCTGCCCGTCACCGAGCAGACCGGCGAGGATTTCTCCAGCGTCAACGAGGGCTGCATGCACGCCTGCGGCCACGACTGCCACATCGCCATGATGCTCGGCACGCTGCAGATCCTGCGCCATATGACAGACGACATCCACGGCGAGGCCCGCATCGTCTTCCAGCCCAGTGAGGAAAACGGCCAAGGCGCCAAACTCATGATCGGCACGGGCGTGCTCGACGGCGTCGATGGTGCCTACGCCGCGCACATCTGGAGCGAGGTCGACGCCGGCACCGTAAGCTGCGAGCCCGGCCCGCGCATGGCCAATACCGACTGGTTCCGCATCGATGTCCGCGGTACCTCGTGCCACGGCGCCATGCCCCAGCGCGGCCACGACGCCGTTATGGTTGCCGCCGAGATTGTCAACGCCCTGCAGACCATCGTCTCGCGCGAGATCAGCCCCTACGAGCCGGCCGTCATCACCGTCGGCGAGCTGCACGGCGGCACCGCGCGCAACGTTATCGCCGGCACGGCCTACCTCGCCGGCACAGTACGCACCTACGGCGATTCAACCCACGAGGAAATGCCGGAGCTTATGCGCCGCATCGTGGAGCATACCGCGGCGGCCTTGGGCGCCGAGGCAGAGCTCACCGACTACACCATCGCCAACTACAAGGTCGAAAACGACGCGGCCTCGAGCGAGCGCTGCCGTCAGGCCGTAATTAAGTGTCTGGGTCCCGCCGGCCAAGGCCATTACCGCGGCACGCTTTCGGGTGAGGATTTTTCGGAGTACCTGCGCCGTGTGCCGGGCGTGCTCGCCTTTGTAGGTACGCGCAACCCCAAGATTGGCGCCACGTACGCCCAACATTCTTGCTTCTACAAGATCGACGAGACCGTGCTGGCAAAGGGCTCCATGGTGGCCGCCCAGTATGCTATCGACTTTTTGGCCGAGCCCACGCAAGAGGAGCTCGACGGCCCCGCGATCACCGCGGTCGCCGAAACCAACCCCGATCTGGCCGCCAAGTTGCGCTCTGCCAAGGCGACGACCGCCGAGGCTCGTGACGCCATCCACGACGCCCGCACGGCTCGCCATGCCGCAATCAAGGGCATCCACGAAGCCCGCGCCGCCGCTCGCCGCGAGGAGAAGCACGACGAGTAGTCGTCACACCCATCCATAACAGCTTGGCTAAAGCAGAGCGGGGGCGGACGTATCGAAACGTCCGCCCCCGCTCATTCTTCAAGCGCTATTTCTACCATTTCTACCCCGTCCCCAAATAGCAGGCGGCGTGGCTACTCGTCCTGAGGCTCCTCGTCGGAGCTTGGCTCGGACGCCGGCTCAGGTGCTGGTGCCGGCTCAGGCTCAGGCTCAGGTGCAGGCTCGGACTCAGATGCCGGCTCAGGCTCGGGCGCCGGCTCAGGCTCGGTCGCGGGAGCGGGTGCAGGTGCCGGCGAAGCATCCGGAGCACCGTAACCCGAAGGAGCGGACTTCTTCTCGAAGGGCAACACAAAAGTCAGGACGTCGTCCTTATCCTCATCGGCCCACTCGCTTGCATAGCGTGCGGCCCAATAGCCAACGGCACGGTGCTTGAGCATCTTGCCAAAGACCGTAAGAAATACGGTGACAAAAGCGACCAGCACCAAGAACAGCGCGAGCGTGACGCCACCGCCGGTAACAATTGCCTCAATACCCGTAGGACGATAGTAGTAGCTATACATACCGACAGAGGCAATGGCGCCAAAGACGACCGTCAAGATCCATGTGACAACGTTGGCGACCAGGCCCGTCAAAAACTCGGGAAGGAACGAAGCACAGAACAGCTTGGTCTTGTTGTGCTTAAACGCCGCCCAGACCTTATCGAGCGAAAACGCGCTCTCGACGCGACCGGTCACCGCAAAGTGCATCACGGCGATGTCGGCGAACATCTTAAAGAAGACACCCAGAATCGCCGAGGCAATTAGCGCCAGGACAAGCAGGCCGAGCGAACCGAACAGCGCAGCCTCGAGCGCATAAGAGCCGTAATAAGAATACGAGCTCGCGGCGCCAATTACCACGCCCTCCACCAGCGAAAGCACTACACCGATAACGGGAATGGCAGCGATAACCTCGAGCACGACCGAAATAACGCTCGAAAAGACTCCGAGACCAAACGACGTGGAACGCATGAGTGGACGATCCATACCGTCATCAACCTTGAGCGACAGATCGCGACCCCACTCGATACCAAAGCCGGAACCACACACGCTCGCAATGCAAGCTGCCAAAAAGCCGATGGCAGCCGCAATGCCGCCAATAACGGGAATAAACAACACGAGCACCGACACAACGCAAATCAGCGCCGGCAAAAACGCGATTTGGCATACACGCTGAAGCACACCCGGAGTCTTGGTCATATCTTGGAACGCCTGAGCCACACAGCCCTTGGACGCGTTCATGGGAGGCTGAGGGACAAATTGCTGAGGCTGACCCTGAGGGGTGGAAGCTGCAGCACCAGCATTAGGAGTACCGCACACACCGCAGAACTTGTCGTTATCGCCCATAGGAGCGCCACACTGCGAACAGAACATCGAAATCATCCCTTCGTATCTAGAGCGAATCACCTGGATCGCAAACGATGTCTTTGGCATCATTATCACCCAATGTGAGGACAAATACTCTTAGATGACGTATTTGCAACGCGCAAGGCGCTTTTCGATTGCATGATGAGTGTGTCCGCGCTAGTTCGTTCCGCGGAAGCCCTTGCCGACGATCTCGGAGCTGTCGACAATCGTGATAAAGGCACCCGGATCGACCTCGCGCGCATAACGGCGCAGCTGCACGGCCTCGCGACGGCTCAGCACGCTCATGATCACCGTCACGCACTTGCCCGAGAAGGCACCGTAGCCGCGACTGATGGTCGCCGTACGGTTGAGATGCTTGACGATAAACTCCTCGACCTTAAGGGGCTCGGAGCAAATGACCGTGCAGACTTTGCGCAGGTGAATGCTCTCAATGGCTTTGTCGACCACAAGCGTCTTGGCAAACAGGCCGAGCACGCAATACAGACCGACACGCGGGCCATACAAAAAGGCCGCGATGGCCACGATGCCGATATCAACCAACAGCAGCGCGCGGCCAATCTCGAGCGTCGTGCGGCGCTTGAGGATCATGGCAAGAATGTCCGTGCCGCCCGTCGAGGCGCCAATATCAAAGACAATAGCGCTGCCGAGCGCCGGCAAGATGACGGCAAAGCACAGGTCGAGCCACATATCACCCGTCAGAGAGACATCGGTCGGAATAAAAAGCTCAAACAGCGAAACATAGGCCGAAAGCGCAAACGAGGCGAAGACGCTCCACAGGATTGCCTTGCGCTCCAAAAAGATAAAGCCCAAAACGACGAGAACCGCGTTGATAATCCACATAAAGACGCCGACGGGCAGGGTCGGGAACAGCGTGGACAGAATGACCGACACGCCCGAGGTGCCGCCAAAAGCAAAGTGATTAGGGGTTTTAAACGCAACGATGGCAAAGGCCGTAAGAATCAGGCCCAGATTGAGCTCGGCAAAAAAGCGCGGGAAGCCCGGCTCCTGGCTGCGCTTTTGGCCGGCACGCTCGCCGCGCTCGATATCGGTGCGATCAACCACGCGCTCCATCGGCACCACGGGAGGACGATGCACCTCCTCGGCAGCACGCGACGCCGCCTCTGCCGCAGCGGCCTCGATTGCCCATGCCTTGCTTTCTGTTTCGTGCTCGTCGGCCATTACGGCAACTCCTCGTTAACAATTTGGAAACAATGCGCTCATTAGGGTAACGCGGAACGCGGGGATTGCAACCCTTAGTTAGACGAGCGGTATGACTATATCGGGAGCGTACAAAAACGGCCGGCCACGCTTTTGCTTGCGCGGTCGGCCGTTTAACGTTTTCGCAGATAAAACCTGCCAAAACAAACCTGTCCCTTTTTGGTAGGTTACTCGTGCTGGTTGGTGCGGTGCTCATACTCCTCGGGGGTGATGACGTCCTCGATGCGCAGGTTGACGCCTGCCACCTCAAGGCCGGTCATCGCAGCCAGACGCTCGGTCACGCGCGCCTTAACGTCGTCGAAAATCGCGGGCGCATAGGCGCCGTACTCGATAATGACGGAAATGTTGACGACCACGCGGTTGTCATCGGTGACCTCGACTGTCACGCCCTTGGTCAGATTCTCGGCACCAAACTGCTCCTGCACAAAGTGCATGAGGTTGCCCTTCATGCCCAGGACGTGCGGTACCTCGCGGGTGGCCATGGCGACGATCTTCTCGATCACACCGTTGGAATAGGTCAGCGAGTCCTCGGACTCGTCCGCTTCCCCATCATCCTCATCCGCATCGTCGGCGGGTTCGGCCTCGACGAGCGCCTCGTCCTCGAGCGTTACGTCCTCGGCCTCGGCGGTGACGGTCTCGTCTACCTCGAGCTCGGTATCGGCCACATCGACCTTCGTGTTAAAAGCCATGGTTCCTCCTTATGCCCACCGCACACGCGGCGGTCGAATACATGCTAGCGGCCGCTAAACAGACGGCCGAAGAAGTTGACGATTCCGTTCTCGCCGTCGCGGATCTGGCCAATCACGGCGCCGATCAGCACAAAGAAAGCGATGACGAGCGTATCCCACAGACCGAGCGTGAGCACCAGCACGGCGAGCACAAAACCAGCGACGGCTCCAAGCGTGGTGTTGGGATGACGGACGGCATAGCTCCAGATGGCTGCCCCCGTACCCTTGATGAGACCCATGGCCTCATCAAAATCATCGGCGACCGCATCATGTGACTCGGTACCCTCCACCTTGGGATCGACGACCTCGCCTGCCGGCGCGGCGCTCTGATCGATAGTCAGGCGCGGGGTGCGAACGGTCTTGTCTTGATTGGTATCACTCACCGGAAACCTCCACGGTCTGGACGGTAGTCTTGGACGACAAAAAACGAACGCGTGCGGTCGTGCCCGGCGTGCCGAGCATGGTGTCGCAGGCCTCCTCGATACGTTGCTGCATCGCGACTGCAAGGGAGGCCACGTCCCGGTTATCGAGTGCGATGGCGTCAACCTTAAAACGGACGCGCGATTCGTCGGAGCCCTGCACGCGCGCCTCGACATGCTCGATCATCACTCGGTCGTCGCGCTCTGCCGCGGTGCGAGCACACGAGGAGAGGGCAGCGAGCGTGACCTCGATATTGCGCTCCCCCGCCGGATGCACGCAGGACGGCTCGCGACGAGCAAACATCAGGCGGAAGAAACCCACGAGCACGCCGAGCGCCACGATACCGCCGCACGCCGTAACAACGATGCGAGGCAGCGGATTGCGCATCAGCAGCATAAAGCGATAGGTATATGGCCCCCAAAACTGGCAGACTAACGTACCCAGCGCCACGACGGCGGCGGCAAAATACACGATCGCCAGGGCTCGTTTGAGCACGCGCATGCAGCGCTCCCTTCAAATCTCGATCCACAGAATGCAAAACGATTCGCATCATTATAAAAGAGCCGGGTCCGGTGCCTCATGCACGCGGATCCGGCTCATCTATTCCACGAGGCTTGCATGCTCGCTTCATTATGC
>URDE01000035.1:0-16878 GCA_900546525.1 uncultured Collinsella sp. | reverse complement strand
AGTGGGTTGCAGGTTCGATTCCTGTCACTGGCTCCATGAGAGTTTCGGGCTCTGTTCCCTTGTGGGACAGGGCCCGTTTCTTTTTAGGTGGTGTGTCATCGGGTTGGCGCCCATCCCGTTTTCGGTTTGTCTCGATCTGTAACACGAAGGGGCGGAAAACCGTTCGTACTGTTACAGAATGAGACGTAAGCCAGAGTCTCTGCGAAACATCTCGATCTGTAACAGATAGGGGAGAAAATGTTCTCTAAATGTTACAGATAGAGACAAAGGCGGGAGCGGGCCCAGCCGTTTACCTTGAGCGTGGATTTCTGGACGTGCGAGCGTGGAAAATCTCCCGCCTAATGAATGAGCGTGGATAATCTGCCACTTTGGGTTCGAAGCCGTGCTAAAAGAGGGAGATTATCCACGCTCGATTTCAAACGGGAGAAAATCCACGCTCGTTCGTGCCGGAAAAGTCCGATCGCGACCTATGTAATAGTGCAAGAAGGTCGTTATCGAAGGTCGATGCTGTAGGCGTACTCTACCGTGCCAAAGTGTTCCCTTGGGAAATGTCACCAGTGCAGCCAAATCCACCGCCCTTCATATCTAAACTCAACAAAAACGCAGGTCAAAGGCATATAGATACGCCCGGCACCGTGTATCTAGAGGTTTTCGTTGACAGCCCCCAAGGTTGCATCGTATTATCTTTTTCGTTCGCGGGGGCGGCGGTCCAAAAGACCAAAGAACCTGCGGATACTTGAACGATTGGGAGTTTGCCCGAGTGGTTAATGGGGACGGGCTGTAAACCCGTTGGCTCTGCCTACATAGGTTCGAATCCTATAGCTCCCACCCGTCAAGTGCCTGTATAGCTCAGTCGGTAGAGCACTTCGTTGGTAACGAAGAGGTCACCAGTTCAAGTCTGGTTGCAGGCTCCATCCGGCGGTGTAGCTCAGTTGGTTAGAGCACACGGTTCATACCCGTGGCGTCACTGGTTCGAATCCAGTCACCGCTACCATAGGTAACACGGTGGCTTCTCAATAGTATGTTGAGAGGCCACTATGGTATAAAGGCAAAGTCCCGTCCGGGGACGACCTGTTAAGAGGAGGGCTTTATGGCCAAAGAGAAGTTTGAGCGCACTAAGCCGCATGTTAACATCGGCACCATTGGTCACGTCGACCACGGCAAGACCACGCTGACCGCCGCCATCACCAAGGTTCTCTCTGAGACCGAGGGCTGCAAGGCTGACTTCACTGCGTTCGAGAACATCGACAAGGCTCCCGAGGAGCGCGAGCGCGGCATTACGATCTCCGTCTCCCACGTTGAGTACGAGACTGCTGCCCGTCACTACGCTCACGTTGACTGCCCGGGCCACGCTGACTACGTCAAGAACATGATCTCCGGTGCTGCTCAGATGGACGGCGCTATCCTGGTCATCGCCGCTACCGACGGCCCCATGGCTCAGACTCGCGAGCACATCCTGCTCGCCCGTCAGGTCGGCGTTCCCTACATCGTCGTCTTCCTGAACAAGTGCGACATGGTCGACGATGACGAGCTCATCGACCTCGTCGAGATGGAGACCCGTGAGCTCCTCTCCGAGTACGATTTCCCCGGCGACGACATCCCCGTCATCCGTGGTTCCGCTCTGGGCGCTCTCGAGGGCGACGCCAAGTGGATGGACGCTATCCGCGAGCTCATGAAGGCCGTCGACGAGTACATCCCGACGCCTGCTCGTAACAACGACCTCCCGTTCCTGATGGCCGTTGAGGACGTTATGACCATCTCTGGCCGTGGTACCGTTGCTACCGGTCGTGTCGAGCGCGGTGAGCTCAAGCTCAACGAGCCCGTCGAGATCGTCGGCATCAAGGATACCCAGAGCACCGTCGTTACCGGTATCGAGATGTTCCGTAAGTCCATGGACTTCTGCGAGGCTGGCGACAACGTCGGTCTGCTGCTCCGCGGCATCAAGCGCGAGGACATCGAGCGCGGCCAGGTTCTCTGCAAGCCCGGTTCGGTTACCCCGCACACCAAGTTCACCGGCGAGATCTACGTTCTGACCAAGGAGGAGGGCGGCCGTCACACCCCGTTCTTCGATGGTTATCGTCCTCAGTTCTACTTCCGTACCACCGACGTTACCGGTACGGTCAAGCTTCCCGAGGGCACCGAGATGGCTATGCCTGGTGACCACATCACCATCGAGGGCGACCTCATTCACCCGATCGCCATGGAGGAGGGCCTGCGCTTCGCTATCCGCGAGGGTGGCCACACCGTCGGTTCGGGCATCGTCTCCACGATCATTGAGTAAATTAGCTCTTTGATTTAGCTGACTTAGAGAACCCGGCACTTATAGGGTGCCGGGTTCTTTTCTACGCGGGGCTTATTCCCCGCCGATTGCGCTTCGCTTGCCCTTAAGCCGAGCGTGAGGGATCGATTAGATCTCGCTGGCTTCATTGATGTGTTCCAAATATGAATGGATCCAGCGAGAACCAATTGATTCGAGGTTTTCATTGACAGCACTTACGTAGAGCTGATAAAGTACCAACTCGTGCCCGTACGGGGCGGAAATGAAAGGTTCAGGATAAATGCGTACTCTAGTTACTCTTGCGTGCACTGAGTGCAAGCGCCGCAACTATACGACCACCAAGAACAAGTCGAACATGCCTGATCGTATGGAGATCAAGAAGTATTGCCCCTGGTGCCGTCACCACACGCTGCACAAAGAGACTCGCTAGTCTCTAGTCACATACGCCAGTAGTTCAATTGGTAGAGCATCGGTCTCCAAAACCGAGTGTTGAGGGTTCGAGTCCTTCCTGGCGTGCCAGTCATTATTCCGTAAGCTCCCAATTGGGGGCTTACGGTTTACTCATGTATAAGCGCATTGCGCGGAGGTAACCCAAATGGCCAACAAGAAGAACAAGAAGAAGGCTCAGCAGCCGGCACCTGCCAACAACGCTGCTGCCAACTCCAAGGTTGAGGCCAAGAAGGCCGTTGCCAAGAAGAACGAGAAGGCTGCGAAGTCCAAGAAGAACGAGAAGCCTGGTTTTTTCGCCCGCACCAAGAAGTATTTCGCTTCGGTGAAGTCCGAGATGAAGCGTGTCACGTGGCCCGATAAGAAGGAGCTCGTGAACTACTCGGTCGTCGTTTGCGCTTCTCTGATCGTCGTCGGCGTCGTCATCGCTCTGCTCGATGCTGGCTTTGGCGAGGCTCTTGCTCTGTTCTCTGGATTGAGGGGCTAAACCATGTCTAAGCGTTGGTACGTCGTTCACACTTACTCTGGATACGAGAACCGCGTTAAGTCCGATCTCGAGCATCGCATCGAGACTATGGGCATGCAGGACCGTATCTTTGATATCGAGATTCCTATGGAGCGCGTCACCGAGATTAAAGAGGGTGGCAAGCGCGAGACCAAGGATTCCAAGATTTTCCCGGGTTATGTCCTGGTTCGCATGGAGATGGATGACGATGCTTGGACGTGTGTTCGCAACACGCCTGGCGTCACCGGTTTCCTGGGCGGCAATGGCAAGCCCGCTCCGCTTTCCCGCGACGAGTACAATAAGATGACTCGTCGTCCCGGTAAGGGCGATTCGCCCAAGCGTACGTCGGTTGATATTGAGGTCGGTACGTCCGTCCGCGTTACCGATGGCCCGCTTACCGACTTTGATGGCAAGGTCTCCGAGGTTAACACCGAGGCAGGCAAGCTCAAGGTCACGCTGATGATCTTTGGCCGCGAGACGCCGGTCGAGCTCGACTTTAACCAGGTCGCCGTCATCGCTTAAGTTTTCGTCCGTTCGCGCGAGCGTGCTTCTTCTGTGACTGCTCATCTCAGGAGTGCTTCTAACACGTGCGTGCTTACGATATAGCAAGTACTTCACACTCGTGATTCGAAAGGAATGACCATGGCTGAGAAGAAGGTTACCAACGTCATTAAGCTCCAGATTCCTGCTGGTGCAGCTAACCCCGCTCCTCCCGTCGGCCCCGCCCTGGGCGCTGCTGGCGTGAACATCATGCAGTTCTGCCAGGCCTTTAACGCCGAGACGCAGGACAAGAAGGGCGACATCATCCCCGTTGAGATCACTGTCTACGAGGATAAGTCCTTCTCCTTCATCACCAAGACCCCGCCGGCGGCTCACCTCATCAAGAAGGAGCTGAACCTCAAGTCTGGTTCCGCTAAGCCCCAGGCCGACAAGGTTGGTCAGCTCTCCCAGGAGCAGCTCACCAAGATCGCCGAGATCAAGATGCCGGACCTCAATGCCAACGACATTGACGCCGCCAAGAAGATCATCGCCGGTACCGCCCGTTCCATGGGCGTCACCATCGCTGAGTAGCGATTTCTTTAGGTAACGACGGGTGCTCCGACCGGGGCGCCCGTTAAATGTGTGCAATAGGGCACACGATACGATGTGGGAGGGCTCGCGCCCGTTTAACCACAGGAGGTAATGCACATGGCTAAGCATGGTAAGAGCTATAACGCCGCTGCCGAGAAGATCGACCGCGCCACGCTCTACACCCCCCTTCAGGCTGCCAAGCTCATCAAGGAGCTCGACACCGCCAAGTTCGACGAGACCGTCGAGGCCCACTTCCGTCTGGGCGTCGATACTCGTAAGGCCGACCAGAATATCCGCGGTTCCATCTCCCTGCCCCACGGTACCGGCAAGACCATTCGTGTTGCAGTCTTCGCCGAGGGCGAGAAGGCCCGCGAGGCCGAGGCTGCCGGCGCCGACATCATCGGTTCCGACGAGCTCGTCGCCCAGATCCAGAAGGGCGAGATCAACTTCGACGCCGCTATCGCTACGCCGAACATGATGGCCAAGGTTGGCCGCATCGGTAAGATTCTTGGTCCCCGTGGCCTCATGCCGAACCCTAAGCTCGGCACCGTGACCATGGACGTCGCCAAGATGGTCTCCGAGCTCAAGGCCGGCCGCGTTGAGTATCGCGCCGACCGCTACGGCATCTGCCACGTGCCCCTGGGCAAGAAGTCCTTCTCCGAGCAGCAGCTCGTCGAGAACTACGCTGCCCTGTACACTGAGATCCTGCGCGTCAAGCCCGCTTCTGCGAAGGGCAAGTACGTTAAGTCCATCTCCGTGTCTTCCACCATGGGCCCTGGCATCAAGGTTGATCCCGCTATCCAGCGCGACTTTCTGGCTGAGTAACTTTTAGTTACTGCCTGAGCAAAGCATGCATTGCTAAAGAAACCCGGTTCTGTCTCGTGCAGGACCGGGTTTCTTGCTATCGCGTCAAAACCACCTTAAAGGGGACAGTGCCCCCTTTAAGGTGGTTACCAGGGTGTTCTAGCGGTTGAGGACTCGATAGCCTCGTGGCGCTTGAGTTCGCGACGCATGGTTTGCGAATTGAGCCAGGCTGCCTGCCAGCCACGGATGGGGTAGCGCGCTTCGTCCAGCTCAAACTGCGTATAGCCGCAGGCGTTGATGATCGTTGCCCCGCATGCATGCTGACGCACACGTTGAAAGTCGCGACCATAGCATTGGTGCACATGCCCGTGCACCATGTAGTCGGGGTTCCAGGACTCGAGCGCTGTGTTAAAGCATTCGAATCCCCGATGTGGCAGATCGTCCAGATCGCCCATGCCAGCGGCGGGCGCATGGGTCAGCAGGATGTCACAGCCGCCGACCATCCTCACTTTGCGGGACAGCTTGCGCATACGCCTGGCCATCTCGTGTTCGGTGTACATGTTGGCGCCGTCGCGATAACGCATGGACCCGCCAAGGCCCGCAATGCGAATCCCTCGGTACGTGTACACGCTGTCTTCCACGCAGATACATCCGCCCGGTGCATGACGTGCGTAACGGTCATCGTGATTGCCGCGCACGTAGATGAGCGGTTTGTTGATGACGGTGACCAAAAACTCAAGATAGTCCGGGTCCAGATCGCCGGCGGACAAAATCAGGTCGACACCCTCAAAGCGTTCTTTGCGAAAGCACTCCCAAAGGCATCGTTCTTCGGTATCGGCTATGGCAAGGATTTTCATAGGGCAGGGACTTTCGGCTCATCGTCGAGCTGCGGAATGGTGCCCACCACGTTGTCTGCCAGCCAATTCATCTCGACAATCTGCGTGCTCGGCAGTGGGGGAAAGCCTTCGATCTGCACCACGCCGTCTTGGCTATGGAGCTCGCCGCCAAATGGATTGATGGAGCCCTCGACGATGCCATTGCGGAGAAGCTGAACAAGCTTGCGCGTCTGATAGGGCAGGCCCGGAGCGTAGCGAATATCGATAACGCCCGAGCTCATGCCGTACCAGTAGTTGACGGCGCGAACCTGTCTGTCGTCACTGGTCTCATCCCAGGTGCCATGCAGTAGGCTTCGCACGATAAGCTCGTAGTATCGGCCCCAGTTCCATACCGGCATGGCGATGCCGACGACCTTGCCATCGGCCAGACGGTGGAGTCCGTAGGCTGTGGGGTCCTCCAGCGACTTGGACATGTCGGCGCCGGTCATGACGCTCACGCCTTCGCGGCACATGGCCTCGGCAAGGCCACCGGCGGGCACATCGCCCCAGGTCAGGATAATTTGCGCACGGGGGTCGAGTAGCGAGGCTCCAATCGCAAAGGCGTTGATCTCGCTGAGTGCGCCCGAGGCGAAGACCGACGCGTGGTAACCGATGCGGTGGTTGTCCGCCATGCTGGCGGCAAGGGCGCCCAGGAGGAACTTGGCCTCGTACATCTTGCCAAAGTACGAACGGACGCTTTGGTGGGGAAGGCCGATAGAGCAGTTGAGGAACCGAACCTGGGGATACTCAACGGCAGCCCTGAGCGTGTATTCCATCAGGCGGTGCGAGGTCGAGAAGATGACGCTGTCTCCATGTTTGACAGCCGTTTCCACGGCGGCGTAGAACACGTCCGGATCGTGGCAGTCCTCGAACGCCTCGGTGCGCACGATACCGCCAAAGTGCTCATCGAGATACTGACGCCCTTGGTCGTGCAGGCTGTCCCAGCTCGACGTCGCACAGGGGAACTCATGGATAAAGGCGATGCGCAGGGGATTGTCCGCCGAATAGACGGTCTTGCCCATAAAGAAGTTGAGCACGCCGGAGGTGGACTTGGCGGGCGACTCTTCCTCATCGACGCTCGGTGCTTCGACAAGATCGACCTTGTCCTCGTTATTTTTGCCGGCAATGACCAGCTCACGCCAAATCTTACACAGGCGGTTTACGACGATATCCGTCGGCGTATCCAGCAGGCGGTCCTGGTTGTACACATTGAGGTAGACGAGCATGGCGTCTGCGGGCGTAATGTCCAGGTGGTCGCCGCCCGCGCGAAGGTAGGCGCGCTTAAAGAGTAGGAAGGTGTGGCGCAGGTAGTCGACCTTTTTCTGCGGCCATTTTTCGATAAGGTCCTGACCGAGCATCTTGGCGAGCGTCTCGTAGCTTCCCTCGCGCGAGAACTCGATCTCGTATAGGGGGCAGACGCGCCAAAACGCGCAGAACTCACCGTACAGGCGGCTTTCGACGGAATCCCATGTGCCGGGGTAGAGACGGGTGACCTTGGCCGAAACCGTCGGGGCGTCCAGGAATTTGAGGACACTGACGCGCTTGTTGCCCTCTTGGACGTAAAACCGATGCATGAACTCGGTGACGATGACGGGATCGCGATAGCCCTCGGTCACCTGGATGTCGTAGAGGTTGGACCACTTGCGGGCGAACTCCGTGCTAAACGGCAGCAAGGGCATAAAGTTGCATGAAAAGGCCGACTGACGGCCCTTGGTAACCGTGCCGACGACCATTTCGAGCGGAATGTCTCTCAGGCCGACATTCTCTCGCTGGCCCAAGGGGAGCTGGGCAACCAAGCTATCGAGGTCCGTAAGGTACGGATGCTCGCTTTGACTAATGGCGCGTCGACGTCCTTGCTCGCCGCGCTTGCGTGCTTGACGATAGGCCTCTTCCATAGTTTTGCTCCCTTAGTCGTTTAAACAACTATATGAACTATGGTACCACGAATGAAAACCACCACAAAGGTGCCTGTCCCCTTTGTGGTGGTTTAGGCGATGATGGGGGCGATGGCGCGAATGCAGGCGTCGGCCGCCGTGAAAGTGGTGCTGTCGTCGCTGACGATAAAGATGATCTTGCCCTTAATGCCAAAGTCGCCGATTTCGCTAAAGAGCACGTAGGGCTCCTTGTCAAAGCCCGAGATGGGAAGCACGGCGGCCTTGGTGGCGCTGGTCAGCTCGTCTGCCAGCGCGTCGAGCGAGGCCCACTTGGATGTGTCCTTTACGGCAACGGGCACAGCCACACGCCCAAAGGGCATGAGATGCACGAGCGTGTTCTTGGAGATATTTGAGTTGGGGACGATGATGGTCTGCCCGCAGGCGTCCTCGATGGTCGTATGACGCCAGGTGATGTCCTGGACCACGCCCGACACGCCACCGACTTCGATATTGTCGCCGGGCTTGATGATGCCCATAAAGGTTACCTGCATGCCGCCGATAAGGTTTGAGAGCGTGTCCTGAAAGCCGAGCGAGATGGCGATGCCGCCGACGCCAAGAGCGGCGACGAGGGCGTTTGCGTTAATGCCAAAGCAGTTGTCGAGGATAAAGCTGCCGCCGATCATCCAGATGACGGAGCGCGCAATGTTGATGAAGATACTCGATGCCGGAAGCGGGTTGTCGTCGCGGTTGAGCAGGTGGCGCAGGGTCTTGGATACGACCTTGGTGGCGATGGCGGTGCCTATTACCAAGATGCCCGCCCAGATGATGTTGTGGACCCAGCGCTGCTCAAAGAAATGAAGAATCGGCTCAAACAATTCCATGTAGGGAAAACCTCCTCATGATCGTTCAACCATGATACCCACCAAAAGCCCGTCCGATCACATTCGGACGGGCTTCTGTGCTCGATATAAGGTTTGCACGGCGGGGCTGCAAGGCCCGGCGGTGTAGCTTAGCGGCGGCGCTTCCAGATAATGCCGAGCATGATGACGATGATGCCGCCGATGAGGCATGCACCGACCACGGTCAGCGTACGGTCTCCCGTTGCGGCAAGCTTACCGGCCGTCTTCTTGGTGGTGATCTGCGTGGTCGTCGTGCCGGGTTTGGGTGAGGGCTCAGGCGTTGGGGTCGGATGGGGTGCGGGGCTCTCAGCGGAGCTAAAGCTGATGGCGCCCGCGAGCGAGGCCACCTTGTGCTCCCAGTCGTCCTGCCCGATCAGTGCCCTCAACGCTGCCTCGCACGTACCCCACTCGGTGAGCTTCTTGGCATTTGCGAAGGTGGGGAAGTCGGTCGTGTTGGTGATGATGTAGTTGTTGGTGGCGACGGTATAGGTCTTGGCGGGGTCGAGCGTGCTGCCGTCTTTGGTGAGCGTGGCACTCACGATGCGCTTGCCTTCAGACTGCGTCCAGTCGATTGTTACGTTGATGCCGCCAAAGGAAAGAACGCTGCCGGAGTCGTCGGGCCACTTGTACATGTCCTGGGCTTCCTGCTCGGTGTGGCCGGCTGCGACGTAGGCTTGCTGAAGTTCGTAGCTGTCATTGCATTTGTCGCTAATTTCCAACGAGTGCTCAAGCGCTGCGAGGAAGTCCGCGCCGGTCATGGTCCAGGTCTCCAAGGTGTTGCCGTAGGGCGAGATGGCGATGACGTCGCCGGCGGTCACGTTTCCCGCCGCGATGCCGCCGCGGATGCCGCCAGCGTTCTCAATGGCAAGGTCCGCGCTCGTCAGGTCAGGGTCCGCGCCCGTCAGGGCAAGATAGGAGCCGCAAATCACGTGGCCGATGGTCTGGGCCTTGGTAGTATCGCCCTCCTTGTTGGGGCGAAAATCGGTGGTGCGCACCATTTCCCAACCATGCGTGCCCGCGGCGTCCTCGCCGTAGAAATAGTCGGCGGCGGATGTGCCGAGCACCTTGTTCGATTCGTTTTCAAAGGCCTCGTCGAGCGGCTTGATCTTGTTGCGGACGTCTTCAAGGCAGCTTTGGTAGTCGGAGCCCTTGTTCGGGTCGGCCAAAAGGTCGTTGACGTTCTTGGCGGTGTAGAGCTTCTCGTCGCTGTCGTCTGCAGGGACCGTGACCATGTCATCGTCGGTCGTCTCAGTGCCATTCGTGTCGTACTTGTACGGAATGGAAAGCAGACCGACCTCGGCAAAGGCACTGCCCGCCTCGACGACGCGGACCGGCTTGCCGTCGGTCCCCGTCACGTTTTCGTCTAAGTTGATGTGCTCGTGGCCCGCGACCAGTGCATCGACCCCAACGAGCTTTGCAGCAAAGGTCTTGGCGTTGAGCGTGTGCGCGATGCAGACGATAACGTTGCAGCCCTCATCCTCGCGCAGTCGCTTGGCCTCGGCATTGATGGCGACTGCCGCATCCGAGAACGACGTGCCCCGGACCAGGTCCGTGCGCAGGGAGGACCCCAGCGACTCATCCATGGCACCCACGACGCCGACCTTGATGTTGTAGTCGAATGTGGAGTGATCTTCGCTGTCCTCCCAGGTACGGTCGAGCGTCTTGGTGATGCTCGAGCTCCATACGCCGCTCGTAGACTTCGCGTTTGCGCAGAGCATGGCGAAGGGCGTGCCGGTGGTGCTGTAGCCGGTCATGGTACGGAGCTTGTCCGCGCCGTAGCTCCAGTCGTGGTTGCCCGGCGTGGTCGCGTCGTAGCCGTTCGCATAAAAGGTGTCCATGAGCTCGGCGATGCTCTTGCCCTCGCTCATGGTGGCAAAGGACTGCCCGTGGAAGGTATCGCCCGCATCGAGCAGAAGATCGGGGGCGCTGCTTTGGGCGCTATAGAGAACCGCCAGTCCGTCAAAGCCGACAGTGCCGGTACCCTTGCTTGCGTTGTAGCTGTACTTGTAGCTGCCGTGGATATCATTGGTGTGCATGACGGCCACGGAGCCGTCAATAGCGGCGGGCAGGTTCCCCGCGAAAGCGAGGCTTGGGATGCCGGTGAGCGCGCCGGCAAACAACGCGGCAGCTAACGCAAGGCGGGGGGTTCTTTTCATGGCAGTCTCCTTACTCTTTAACAAAAACCACCACAAAGGTGCCTGTCCCCTTTGTGGTGGTTTTCTAGGTCGTTAGCTCAGCAGCATGCGGTCGTTGGCGAGCTCGCCGCCCGAGACCTCCTCGAACTTCTGCAGCAGGTCGGCAACGGTGAGCGACTTTTTTTCGTCGCCTGCCACGTCGTAGATCACGTGACCCTCGTGCATCATGATCAGACGATTGCCCAGACGGATGGCGTCGTTCATGTTATGCGTGACCATGAGCGTGGTCAGGTGATGCTCGTCGACGATTTCCTCGGTCAGATTGAGCACCTTAGAGGCCGTCTTGGGGTCGAGCGCCGCGGTGTGCTCGTCGAGCAGCAGCAGGCGTGGCTTGGTGAGCGTGGCCATGAGCAGGGTGAGTGCCTGGCGCTGGCCGCCCGAAAGCAGGCCGACCTTGGCGTTGAGGCGCGTGTCCAGACCAAGGTCCAGGCGCTTGAGCAGCTCAACGTACTCGTCCTTCTCGGCTTTGGTGACGCCCCACGAAAGACCGCGATGCTGGCCGCGGCGCTTGGCGAGGGCCAGGTTCTCGGCAATTTGCATGTCGGCTGCGGTGCCGCGCATGGGGTCCTGGAACACGCGGCCCAGGTACTTGGCGCGCTGTGACTCGCTCAGACGCGAGATGTCGGTGCCGTCGAGCTCGATAACGCCCGAATCGAGCGGATACACGCCGGCGATCATGTTGAGCAGCGTGGACTTGCCGGCGCCGTTGCCGCCGATCACGGTTACAAAGTCGCCATCATTGAGGGTAAGGTCGACGCCGGTGAGCGCGCGCTTCTCGGTGACGGTGCCCTTGTTAAAGGTCTTCTTGACGTGCGAGAGCTTAAGCATCTGCCTCATCCCCCTTCGTGTAGGAGCTGCGGAGCTTATAGCGCTCCCAAACCACGGGCACACACAGGGCCACGGCGACGATCACAGCGGAAAGCAGCTTCATGTCGTTGGCGTCCATGCCCAACTGCAGCACGATGGCGCGGATGAGGAAGTACACCACGGAGCCAAAGACGGCGGAGGCAAGACGGACGCTAAACTGCGTGAGGCCGCCGGGCAGCAGGCGGCCGAGCACCTCGCCGATAACAATGGCGGCAAGACCGATAACGATGGCACCGGTGCCCATGCCAATGTCGGCGTACTTCTGGCTCTGGCAGATGAGCGCGCCTGAAAGGCCGATGAGGGCGTTGGAGAGCACGAGGGCGATCATCTTGGTGGAGTTGGTGTTGACGCCCAGAGCGCGGATCATGTACTCGTTGTTGCCGGTGGCGCGCAGCGCCGAGCCGATCTCGGTGCCAAAGAACCAATACAGGATGGCAACGATAGCCACAGCGAGCAAGATGCCCAGGATGATGGCGACGGTGGACTGCGGCAGGCCCGTCATGTTGCTGACAGACGAGAAGATAGTGCCCTTGGCAAGGATGGGCGTATTGGATTTGCCCATGATGCGCAGGTTGATGGACCACAGGCTGATCTGGGTGAGGATTCCGGCGAGGATCGCGGGAATCTCAAAGACCGTGGTCAAAATGCCCGTGACGGCGCCCGCGATGGCACCGGCACACATGCCGGCCAAAACAGCGAGCAGCGGGTCGACGTTGTTATTGACGATGAGTACGGCGCAGACGCAGCCGCCGAGGGCAAAGCTGCCGTCGCAGGTCATATCGGGGATGTCGAGCAGGCGGAACGTGATAAACACGCCAAGCACCATAATGCCCCAGAGGACGCCCTGCGAAACGGCGCCCTGCAATGCAATAAGCATGCTTCATACCTCCTAGGATAGGGTGGACACGTGAGTCACCATGATAGCGGTAACAATGCATAAAAGAGCTGCGGCCGGATGTTTTGTCTCATCCGTAACAAGCAGGGCGAACGCCGGTCTTTGGCGTTCGCCCCTGTGGCTCAGATATTGAATAACGCAACTATGGTGCGAGTGCGGGTCCTAGACGCGTTACCGCGCATGGCGCTACTCGTCCAGAGCGGAAAGGTCGATGCCCAGCGCCTCGGCCATCTCGTCGTTCTTGACGACGACCAGGTCCTTGCTCGAGAGGTGCTTGATCGGCATATCCTCGGGCTTGGCCTCGCCCTTCAGGATCTTAACGGCCATCTCGCCCGCGGCGTAGCCCAGGTCCTCATAGTTGATGGAGAGGGTGAACAGGCCGCCGGCCATGCACATGCCCTCCTCGCCGGTTACGAAGGGGAGCTTATTTTCCTTGCAGATCTGGCCGACCTGCGAAGCGCCCGCGGCGATGGTGTTATCGGTAGGGGAGTACAGCGCGTCGACCTTGCCCACGGCAGATTCGACGACGGACTGGATCTCGTTGGAGCTCGAGACGGTGAAGTCGGTGTAGTCCAGGCCCAGCTTGTCGAGCTCCTTCTTGGCGGCCTTGATCTGGACGTCGGAGTTGGACTCGGCGGTGCAGTAGAGCAGGCCGACCTTTTTAACGTCGGGCAGAACCTTCTGCATCATCTCGAGCTGCTCGGCGACCGGGGTGAGGTCGGAGGCGCCAGTGACGTTGGTGCCGGGCTTTTCGTTGTCCTGGACCAGGCCCGAGGCGGCGTAGTCGGTGATGGCGCAACCCACGATGGGGATATCGGCGGTGGCGCCGGCGGCGGCCTGCGCGGCGGGCGTAGCGATGGCGTAGATCAGGTCGACGCCATCGCCCACGAACTTGTCGGCGATGGACTTACACGTGGACTGGTCATTCTGGGCGTTCTTCTGGTCGATTTTGACCTTAAGGCCGCTCTTCTTGATGGCCTTGACGAAGCCGTCGTTGGCGGCGTCGAGTGCGGAGTGCTCGGTGAGCTGCAGAACGCCGACGGTGTAGTCGGAACCGGCGGCAGCAGAGCCGGAACCAGAGTTGCCGCCGCATCCGGCGAGCGGAGCGAGCGCGAGCAGGCCAGCAGAGACCAGAAGGCTCCTGCGGCTGATGGTGATATCCTTCATATCGTTACCCCCAGTATAGAAATGGCTGGAAACACTGCACTCAAACAAAGTGCAAGTGGAACTATAGTAGCGCGGATGTCCATTTTTACAATAACCTGGCGGGTTTTTTAATACAGAACCGGATGGGCGGTACGGGTAGTCGAATGGACGGCGGAGGTTCTTATGCGGCGGAGGCGTCCTCTTCGTCGAGGGCGGCGAAGAGCTTCTTGCCGTCGAGGAGACGCGTGGTGACGTTTCTCATTCGGCCAATCTCTACGGTACGCAGCGTGTCATCGGTGCCTCGGGCGTCATAGACCGTTCCCAGCAAATACGAGATGCCGTCTCGTTGCTTGATGGCAAAGGGGCGGAGCGTCATCCGTGCAACTTCGGTTTCGCCGCGTGCCGTGACGCTCGAAATATCAAAACTCACCGTGGTTCCGTGGTCGATGGCCTGCTCGATGAGCTCGCAGGCGTCGATGCGCTTGACGGGCGTGCGCGTGGCCTTGGTGGATTTGATGCCGGCACTTGGAGCGGGCTCGGGCGCATCGAGGTAGCCGCGAACGTCGGCACTCGCCATGGCGACCAAGTGCTGCGCCATGCTTTTTCGAATGGCGATGGGCGTAGAGCGGTTACGCATGACCATGCCGTGGAGCCGGATGATCTCTTCGTCGGTGAGCGGACGGGTCAAGAGCCGATACCCCACGCCGCGTTTGTACTCAATTTCGTATCCGGCATGGCGAAGTGCGGAGATGGCGGTGTAGATGCTGCGCCGCGCCGCCGAGATGGGCATGCGGGCGGGGTCGTCGGGATGGGCGAGGCGCCGGATCAACTCATCGGAAAGCATGGCCTTGTCCTCGCCGGTGTTCTCGCTTAATAGCTGCAAGATGCGAACGGCGCGATAGGCTGCCATCGACGCGGCGCCCCTAGTTGTGGTGTCGTAGGTTTCAACAGCGGTTTCGGTCATGGTGCCCACGTCCTTTCCGTTTTGGGTGGTGACGGTATGGAGCCTAGGGCGCGGGGTTTTCCCAGGGGCGCAGGGCGCTCTGGGCGGTCGGTAGTCGTCGGCAAACGGCGGGTCGAGTTTTCAACAGCCCTGCTCAACTGACCAAAAACTTGCCAAAAGCTTGACGGATGCTGTTGAAAAAAGCGTCTCTCGACCGATATCGAGAGACGCTTGTGCGATGAGCGTTGGCGTGTGGCGACGCGAGCTAGCGTCAGACGATTAGAAGTTGGCGTTGCCCACGGTGCGCGGGTGCGGCAGGACGTCGCGGATGTTGCCCACGCCGGTCAGATACATGACCAAGCGCTCGAAGCCCAGACCGTAGCCGGCGTGCTTGCAGGAACCGTAGCGGCGCAGGTCAAGGTAGTACTTGTACTGCTCGGGATTCATGCCCAGGTCCTTGATGCGGGCCTCGAGCAGATCCAGGCGCTCCTCGCGCTGGGAGCCGCCGATAATCTCGCCGATGCCAGGAACCAGGCAGTCGGCGGCGGCGACGGTCTTGCCGTCCTCGTTCATGCGCATGTAGAACGCCTTGATCTCGGCCGGGTAGTCGGTTACGAAGGTCGGGCGCTTAAAGTGCTCCTCGGTCAGGAAACGCTCGTGCTCGGTTTGCAGGTCGATGCCCCAGCTCACGGGGTAGTCAAACTTGTGGCCGGCGGCGACGGCCTGCTCCAGGATTTCGACGGCCTCGGTATAGGTGACGCGGGCAAAGTCGGAGTTGGCGACATGGTCCAGGCGCTCGATCAGGCCCTTGTCCACAAACTTGTTGAGCATGTTGAGCTCGTCGGGACAGGTGGCCATAACGTCCTTAAGGACATACTTGAGCATGGCCTCGGCGTTATCCATGTAGTCGTTCAGATCGGCAAAGGCCATCTCGGGCTCGATCATCCAAAACTCGGCGGCATGGCGCGTGGTGTTGGAGTTCTCGGCGCGGAAGGTGGGGCCAAAGGTGTACACGTCGCCAAAGGCCATGGCAAAGTTCTCGGCATTGAGCTGACCGGACACGGTGAGGCTCGCGTGCTTGCCAAAGAAGTCCTGGCTCCAGTCGACCTCGCCGGACTCGGTGAGGGGCGGATTTTTGGGGTCGAGCGTGGTCACGCGGAACATCTCGCCGGCGCCCTCGCAGTCACTCGTGGTGATGATAGGGGTGTTGACGTAGACAAAGCCCTGCTCCTGGAAGAAGCGGTGGATGGCGGCAGCCGCGACAGAGCGGATGCGGAACACGGCGCGGAACAGGTTGGTGCGCGGGCGCAGGTGCTGCTGGGTGCGCAGGAACTCGACGGTTGCACGCTTCTTCTGCAGCGGGTAATCCGGGGCGCTCGTGCCCTCGACCTCGATGGAAGTGGCAGAAAGCTCGAAAGGCTGGGGCGCATCGGGGGTCAGCTTGACGGTGCCGGTGCAGATGAGGGCAGCCGAGACGTTTTGATGGGCGATCTCGTCGTAGTTGTCGAGCGCCTCGCGGTTCATGACGACCTGTAGGTCGCGGAAGCAGCTGCCGTCGTTGAGCGTAACAAAGCCAAAGTTCTTCATGTCGCGGATGGACTTGACCCAGCCGGCGACGGTGACAGTCTGGCCGCCGAGCGACTCGGCATCGGCGTAGAGCTGCGCGATTTTGGTGCGGTTCACGTATCCTCCCATAACGGTTGAATGATAGTTATCCATACAGTTCGATATTCTAGCAGCTCGGTTCATTTGGGCTATACAGATAAGGCATTGGCGGGATGGTTTTTCAAACGAAAAGCGCCCGCGGCCAAATGGTCGCGGGCGCTTGGCGTGTTGCCTTTTGGCTGTGTGGCGCGGGGCCTGACTACTTGGTCTTGGCTACCAGCAGCGGGTCGCCAAGCTTGACGAGCGGGTTGCCGCCGATTAGCGTTCCGGACTCGCCGACATGGTCGATGCTCTTAAGACGATCGAGCTCGGAGACGATGACGGTCACGATGTCCTCGTGACCAGCGGCCTTAATGGCCTCGCGGTCGAAGCTGATGAGCGGCTGGCCTGCCTTGACCACATCGCCCATCTCGA
>URDE01000034.1:0-16976 GCA_900546525.1 uncultured Collinsella sp. | reverse complement strand
TCAACAACAGCCTCGAGGGCAAGCAGGGCATCATGGGCTGCCTGGCCCTGGGCGCCCAGGCGCTCCAGTAAAGGGTGCATCAACGGCGCACGGCGTAGCCAAGCTCGCAAAACGCCCGGACAAAACCGTCACGCCCCGCAGAGGCCCTCAAACGAACAAAGCCGCCTAGGACCAAGCAAAACGTCCTAGGCGGCCTTTTTGGTGTAAATCAGCGACCGTAAGAGATATCGGAGCACGACGCCTGTCGTCGCCCCGCAGCAGTCGATCATCACATCGGTAATCATGCCGGCGCGACCGGGCACAAAAAGCTGGATCGTCTCGTCGATAGAGGGAACAAGCAGCAAGAACACCGCCGTGGGCAGCAACACATCAAACGTGCGCCGGCCTTCGAGGTCAAAGGCGTGCGTCGCCAAGATGCCAAGCACCATGTACTCGGTAAAATGAGCGCACTTGCGCACGACGAAGTTGGTCACCCACTCGTATGGAAGCCCCAGGGCCTGCAAAAAGCCGCGAATGGATTCCATGATCGACAAGCTCAACGAACCAGACCCCGTACCGGGAACCAGCGAATTGCCCCAAATGACGAGCACCATGGCGCAGGCGGCAAGCGCCCATTTTCGATCGAGCTTAACCATGAGGCAATTATGCCTCCGCGCGCAGCGGTGTAAAGCTGGCGGTACCGCCCTCGATAACGCTCAGATAGGCACGGCCCGTGCGCTTGACGGCCGCAGACTGTAGACGGTTGATCTCTTCCTCGAGAATCTGATTGACGCGCTCATGGCGACGGTTTTCCATAACGCCGGCAGCGATAGCCTCGGCGCGCTCGATACCCTCGCGCGAGATACGCGCGGTATCCTCGGGAAGCACGGAGCTGTGGCGGCCGACATAGACGGGAGCAACCGAGACAGGTGAGGCTGCAGGCGTGGGCACCGCCACAGGGGCGGGCTCGGCAGCCTCGGCCATGATCGCCATGGCGGCGGCCCACATGTCCTCGTGGCCCGAATAATCGGCCATGGGGACATCTTCCTCAAGAGAGGCATCGGGGAGACTGTCGGTATCCACGCGATCCTGGGCGTCGATAGACGCAGTGATGGCGGCAGGCTCGTCCAGATCGGAGAGATCCACACCCTTGGCATCGGAAATGATGGGCATGCTGGCGAGCTTGGCGTTGTACGGCGCCGCCTCCGCGGCCTGCATTTGGGCCGAAGCGCCCCAAAGCGAGCTTTCGGCAGCTCGGCGAGCGGCAATGGTCTCCTCGTCGACAGCCAGGGGCTCATCGGCAAAGGGGTCGGCGACAGGAGCCGCCTGAGCTGCGCTCTGTTGGCCGGCCGAAGCAGCCGACGCGGCAGAGGCGTACGCAGCCGACGACGCGCCGCTATAGGCGGCATTGTTGGCGGCGTTGGCCACAAGCGCCACGAAGGCTGCGGTACTACCCGCAGGGGCGGCGTGAGAGCCCGAGACGGCGCGTGCGGCAGCGGCAATGTCATCGCGATTGTAAGAACCGGTCTTTCCACCGTTGGTGAGCTCATCGATTGCGACCTGGTAGACATCGCGCGAACGCACGGGATCGCAGCTGACCGGGGAATCGTCATCGAGCATGCTGTCGATCATAGACCAGGCCTCGGCCTCATCCATGGCGTTAGCCGCGCGCGCGATGGTGGGAACGCCATCGTCGGCGTGACGGCGCTGGAACGCACCGGTCAGGCCGGAGAGAAATGCGGAAGAAGGCTGTGCGGCATTGGCCTGATCAGCCGGAGCCGCAGGCTGAGGCGCCGCCCCCTGCTGCTGTGCGGGAATCGAGGCGGTCTTGAACTCGTTGTGGGTCCGGCCAAACTGAGCGGCGCCGCCCACGGCATCGGGCTCAAACAGGCGGCCATCGTGCTCGGCACGATACTCGGAGATGCCCAGCGAGGCTGCGTAGATGCCCACGCCCGCCACCGCACCAACGGCGAAGGGAACCGCGCCCGCGACAACCGTCTCGTTGACCGACGAGAACGGCAACGTCGCGGCATACATCACCACGGGGGCGGCAAGGCCGATCCCGCAGGAAAGTCCGGCAAGGACTGCTCGTTGTGTTGCATCAGAAGAAGCCATGAGCTCTCCCCATCTTCCAGCACCCAAATCGCATCATTTAGTTGGCTGCGCGAGAGAAGATGAAGCGGGACATGCGTCCCAAAGCAACGGTATATAGTTCGTTTCATCTGCGTTTTCCGTCGCGAAGCTTAAAAGTTATTATGCGAAACCGACCCTCCGATTGCAAGCGATGAGGCCGGATTATGGCTCGAAAACTGCTGCTTGTCGGTCATAAGGTCAAAAAATGTTGCCGAGTGGCGCCGTAAAGAAAGGGCCGGGGCATAAACCCCGGCCCGATTGCCCGTTCTTATGGCGATATAGCGTGCGGCTTTTGGTCTAAAACGTCTGCTCGTAGTCGCTGTGCTTTTTGGCCGAACGCACCAGGAACTCCTGGTTGGTGTTGGTGCCCTTAAGGCCCTTAATGAACGACGCCGCCGCGCGCTCGGTGTTGTTCATGCCGGCGAGAATGCGACGCAGGCCAAAGACAAACGGGCGCATCTGCTCGTCGACCAGCAGGTCCTCGTTGCGTGTGCCGGAGGCAACGGGATCGATGGCCGGGAAGATGCGGCGGTCGGCAAGATCGCGATCGAGCTTGAGCTCCATGTTGCCGGTGCCCTTGAACTCCTCAAAGATGACCTCGTCCATCTTGGAGCCGGTGTCGATGAGGGCGGAGGCGAGGATAGTGAGCGATCCGCCGTTTTCGATATTGCGGGCTGCACCCAGGAAACGCTTGGGCGGGTAGAGGGCCGCCGAATCAACGCCGCCCGAAAGGATACGACCCGAGGCGGGTGCCGCCAGGTTGTAGGCGCGGGCAAGACGCGTGATGGAGTCGAGCACCACCACGACATCGCCGCCCAGCTCCACAATACGCTTGGCGCGCTCGATGACAAGCTCGGCCACGCGGGTGTGGTTGTCGGCAGGCATATCGAAGGTCGAGGCCACGACCTCGCCCTTAATGGAGCGCTGCATATCGGTGACCTCTTCAGGACGCTCGTCGACGAGCAGGCAGATGAGGTGTACCTCGGGGTTGTTGATCGAGATGGACTGGCAGATCTTCTTAAGGATCGTTGTCTTGCCGGCCTTGGGCGGCGACACGATCAGGCCACGCTGGCCCTTGCCGATCGGCGACACGATATCGATGGCGCGACCGGTAATGGAATCCTTGCCGTGCTCCATACGCAGCGGCTCGTTGGGATAGACCGGGGTAAGGTCGCCGAACTTGGGGCGGTTACGGATCTGCTCGGGATCCATGCCGTTAACGGTCGTGATCTTGGCGAGGCCGGCGCGCTTGTCGCCGCCGCGCGAGGGGCGCAGCGAGCCCTCGATGACATCGCCCGTGCGCAGACGCGCGGAGCGGATGAGGTAAGCGGGGACGAAGGCGTCTTCGTTGGACTTCATGTAACCGTGGGCGTGGATGATACCGGAGCTGTCCGGGCGAATCTGCAGGATGCCCTTAATATCGCGGAAGCCCTCGGCCTTCGCGGCGGTGGTGTAGATCTCCTCGACGAGCTCGGCCTTCTTCTTGCCGGTCGTCTCGATCTCGAACTCTTTTGCCTTCTCGCGCAGCTCGGCGACCTTCATGCCCGCAAGCTCCTCGCGCGAAAGCGTGGGCTCGGTGGGGGCGGCGTTGCGCTCCTTGTTGCGCTGTTTGCGGTCGCGCTGACGGCTGCGGCGGTCGTTGTTGCGATCGTCCTTGCGGTCGCTGCGCTCGTCGTTGCGCTTGTGCTGACGACGGTTGGGGCGGGCGCTCTCTTCGGTCTCGACGCCCCCGTCGGCCACGGCTGCCGGTGCATCGGTGCCGGACGGGGTCTCGCCCTCTGCCTTGGCGTCGGCGTTGGCATGGTTGCTGGGTTCGGCGTCGCCCTGCTGCTCGGCAACCTTGGCCTTTGCGGACTTCTTGCGCGTGCGCTTGAGCTTATCAGTTGCCGGTTGGTCGACGTTCTCGGCCTCGGAAGCGGCATCGGCGGTTGCCTCGGAGGACTTGTCGTCGACGGGCTTGGCCTCAGCCTTGACCTTCGCCTTCGTCGAGCGCTTTGCCGCGGTGCGACGGCTGCGGCCGGGACGGACATCGGCGGGCTCGGCATCGGCAGATGCGGGAGCCTCGGTGGACGGAGCGTCCTGGACCGGGGCATCGACCGTGGCCGTAGGCTCGGCCGTCACCGCTGCGCCCTGGGCAGCAGCTGCTGCGGCAGCGGCTTTCTCGGCCTCAACATACGCCTTGGGCTTGCGGCCGCGACGATGCGGGCGCAGAGCCGGATCAACGACGGGAACCTCGTTGACCTCAGCGTGCACGACGGGTTCAGCGGAGGAAGCGCCCTCCGCTGCCGCAGAACGAGCTGGAGCTTCAGCGACCTCAGGAGTCAGCTGCTCGACGGGCTGCTGCGTCTTGACTGCCGCACGGCGACGCGTGCGCGGTGCCGGCTTCTCGGCCGACTGTTCGGCAGCAGGAGCCTCGGGGGCGACCGGCGCAGCGAACTCAGTCAATGCCGCGGCCTCGCGCTCGGCAGCGCGACGGCGGGCACGCACAACCTGGGCCTCGCTAATCTGCGCCAGTGCACGGGCCTGCGCGACCTCATCGGAAATGGGGGCCGAAGCATCGGTGGCAACGGGGCGCTTCGCGCGCGTGGTGCGCGTCGTACGACGCTTGGGCTTTTCGGCATCCTCGCCGTCCGCAGCAGGCTTGGCCAAACGACGCGTGCGCTTAGGCTTAGCGGGAGCAGCCTCCTCGCTAGCAACGGGCGTGGTGGGCGCGGCGGCCTTAAGCGCCTCGGGAGCCGAGACCTGCGCCGGTGCGGAAAGCACGGCCTGGTCCGACGTAACCGGTGCAGCGGGAGCCGTTTGCGTCGTCGTTATTTCGTTTTCTTGTTGTTGATCAGACACAGTGTTTGCTCAACTTTCTTTTCAAGCCCTGTGATCACATGCTCCCTGCATAAACCTTCAGGGCGGCTAAACAGTCTAGCTCCGTCAAATACCGACGGACATCATTGATCTGTATAGAGATGATTGCGTTATATACGCAGCGTTAGTGTAACACAACCGCAACCACCTGCAACTTAGTCATCGGGGACGTTCTTAAACGACTAGTCAAAAGGGACGCTCTTTACAAAGTTCCGGCGTACACCATCGCCACATCAAAAGCTGCGGTGAAATAGTTCCCAAATCCCGGCCGGCACCCCTCAAGCAGGAACCATTCCACCGCAACTCATAAGAAGAAGGCAGATCAAGCCTCAAGCATCGAGAAAACGGAACAGCTAAGGGACAAGGGCATCGGCCCCAAGATCGATGTGCCACGAATCGCGCCCATCTACTACGTTTGCCCCCGCACCCCTGACCATACTCACTATTTTTCGAAAGTCGCAGACCTGCTACCTGCGGTTTTAATATTGCGATTTTCGGCGTGGTTCGGGGTACGCACTTAAACGTAGTAGATGCCCCCGATTCTTGGCAGAAGGTATCCCACCGCTCCTCCACGGGACAAAAATGATCCGTTTTCCTCCGTCCCCTAGGGTCATTTTCAAAACTATGGCTGTTTACTACGATGAATCGCTCAACCACGACCACGCCAAAAACCGAAAAAATAAAACCCCAGCTAGATGGCTTGCACTTTTCGGTGAAAAGCCCGTGTGATTGGAATCCCTCGATTCATCGTAGTAAACCGGTATAGTTGCGATTTGGTAGCATTTTCCAGCAAGCCAAATTGTCTCGCTAAACGCAAAAAGCCCGACCTCCGCATGGGAGATCGGGCTTTCGAGGCTCAGTCAAACCAAACCAACGCAGTCAAACGACCAGCGCTTACATCTGCTCGGGGGCAGAAACGCCAACGAGGGTAAGCACCAGGGCGAGCGTCACACGGACGGCGTCGCAGGCGGCCAAACGGGCGCGCGAGAGCTCAGGGTCGACGGGACGGCCCTCGCTCGGAAGGACCTGGCAGGCGGCGTAGAAGCTGTGGAAGTCGCCAGCGAGCTCCTCGGCAAAGTGCGTCAGGCGGAACGGGGCGCGATCGCGAGCGCAGCTACCGATGAGGTCGGTGAGCTCGTTGAGCTTACGCGAAAGGGCAAGTTCGGTCGGGTCGGTCAGCAGCGAGTAATCGACGTTCTCGCCAATAGCCTTCTCGGCGACGGCCTTCATGCCCATCTCGGCGGCCTGCTCGGCGGTAACGTCGGCGGCACGACGCAGGATGGAGCACACGCGAGCGTGAGCGTACTGCACGTAGTACACCGGGTTGGAGTTGTCGCGCTTCTTGACGGCCTCGATATCGAAGTCGACCATCTGGTTGGAGCTCTTGGAGATGAGCGTGTAGCGAGCGGCGTCGGAGCCGACCTCGTCGACGAGCTCCTGCAGGGTCACCATGGTGCCCTTGCGCTTGGACATACGGACGGGCTTGCCGTTGCGCAGCAGGTTGACGAGCTGGCCCAGCAGAACCTCAAACTTGCCGGGATAGCCAAGAGCGTCACAGACGCAGCGGACGCGCTCGATGTAGCCGTGGTGGTCGGCGCCCCAGATGTCGATGACGTGGTCGACGCGCTGGAACTTATCCCAGTGATAGGCAACGTCGGAGGCGAAGTAGGTGTACTCGCCATCGGACTTGATCAGGACGCGGTCCTTGTCGTCGCCCAGGTCGGTGGAGCGGAACCACAGGGCACCGTCCTTGGTGTAGAGGTAGCCCATCTTGTCGAGCTTCTCAAAAGCGCGGTCGACGGCGGAGGTGCCGGCGGTCTCGCCCTCGGTGTCCTTCACGTACAGAGAGCGCTCGGAGAACCAACGATCAAAGTCGCAGTTAACGGCGTGGCAAAGGTCGCGCATGTTGTCGACCATCTTTACGTAGCCACGCTCGCGGAAGCTCTCCATGCGCTCCTGCGGATCGGCGTTGACCCACTTATCGCCGTCGGTGCGCCAGAACTCGGCAGCCTCGTCGATGATGTAGTCGCCGCCGTAGGAGTCCTTGCCCAGAGTCTCGGCAAAGTTGTCCTGATACGGATGGGTCTCGGGATGCTCGTCGCTCTCGTCGGCAACAAAGGCGTCGCGGTCGGCGATCAGAAGCTTGTGAGCCTCGTCGATATCCACGCCCTGCTTGGCGATGATGTCGGCAAGCTGCATATAGCGCGTACTGATGGAGTTACCGAAGGTGTTCATCTGAGAGCCGTGGTCGTTGATGTAGAACTCACGCTGGATGTCGTAACCGGCGTGGTCCATCACACGACAAAGGGAGTCGCCCAGAGCGGCCCAGCGACCATGACCGATGTGCATGGGGCCGACGGGGTTAGCGGAGACGAACTCGACCTGGGTCTTCAGGCCGCCACCGACGTTGGACTTAGCGAAGTCCATACCCTTCTCGCGGGCCTCGCCAAAGATGGCGTTCTTGACGGCGACGGAGAGGTAGAAGTTGATGAAGCCAGGACCGGCGATCTCGACCTTCTCGATTGCGGGGTCCTCGGGCATATGGGCGACGACGGCCTCGGCGATCTTGCGCGGGGCGCAGTGAGCCAGCTTGGCGGACTTCAGGGCCATGGTGGAGGTCCACTCGCCATGAGAAGTATCAGCCGGTCGCTCGATAGCGCAATCGTCAAGTTCAAATGCGGAAAGGTCGCCGGCCTCCTGGGCCGCAGCAAGCGCAGCGCGTACCAGCTCTTCAATCTTCTCGGGCATAGATCCTCCTTGTGTTAAAGCCCCCGAGCTCTTGATCACTCGTAGGGCAAAAGCCAGAGTTTGTAGCACTCTATCACAAGCGGTAACTACTGTCGCAGGGTAAAGCTAATAGATATTGCATATGCACAAAAATGACTACCGCTTGTATGGAGTCACTCAAAGATGCCGGTCTGCCTGCAGATTATGCAGGCGTTGAAAATGCATAAAGGTGTGAATGAGCTGCGTCTGTTATCGAATACTCTTACCTATCGGAGTTGTGTGCTTTTCCTGCATAAAGTGATGGTTTGCGCACGTCAGCGTGGTATTCTTAACATACGTAAATTCGTATAAGTTGGAGGTAGCATGTTCTCAATCGGTCAACACGTCATTCATCCGGGTCAGGGAGTCTGCACCGTCGTCGGCTTTAGGGACGACACACCGCAGCCCATGTTGTTGCTCGAGACCAAACAGGGACATGCGCAGACGATTCTCATGTACCCCGTGGCGCAGGCCGACCGTCTGCATGCCGCTATCTCCCAGCAAGATGCAGAGCACCTGCTGAGCCACTACGATGAGCTGGAGTGCGACACCTTTACCGAGCGCAATAGCTCGCTCGAGGAGACGCACTTTAAGCAGCAGCTCAAGCTGGGCGCGCCCGAGACGGTTCGCGTGGCAAAAACCATGATGCACCGTATTCGCCAGGCCGAGGAAGCAGATAAAAAGCCCAGCTCCTACTACATGCGCGTACTCAAGGAAGCCAAGCGCCGCTCCATCGAGGAGTTCGCCGTGGCCCTGGGCGTCACCGAAGAGGCCGCCGAAGCCCGCCTAGCCCAAGCCGCCCTCAACTAACCTGCCCACGCCAAAACCACCACAAAGGGGACAGGCACCTTTGTGGTGGTTTTTTCGTTCTAGTCGTTCTAGTAGTATTCATTCTTAGCGATACCTACGAACACAAGGAGTCTTTTATGGCAGAGCTGCTTTCCGCCGGAATCACCCGCGACCGTGCGTTCGAATTGCTCAACGAGCACAACAAAGACCCGTTCCACATCACCCACGGCGAAACGGTCGAGGGCACCATGCGCTACTTTGCGCGCGAGTTCAACCCCGAGAACGAGGAGTTTTGGGGCATCGTCGGCCTGCTACACGACCTGGATTGGGAGGAACATGAGGACGACCCCATGAACCACACTATCTATGCGGCCGAGATTCTTGAGGGCGAGGGCGCATCGCCTGAGCTCATCCGCGCCATCCAGACGCACACGTCCGATTTCAACTCTTCGCTGCCCAAGCCCGAGCTGCAGATGGAAAAGATCCTGTTTGCCTGCGACGAGCTCACCGGCCTGATCGGTGCTGCCGTGATCATGCGTCCGAGCAAAAGCGTCATGGACTTTACGACTAAGTCGCTCAAGAAAAAGTTCAAGGACAAGCGCTTTGCCGCCGGCTGCTCGCGCGACGTGATTTCGCAGGGCGCCGAGATGCTGGGCTGGGAGCTCCCCGAGCTCTTCGACCGCGCCATCGCAGCAATGCAGTCCTTCGCCCCCGACCGCGACACCTTCCAGGCCTAACCGCCCACGCCACCTATAACCACCACAAAGGGGACAGTGAACCTTTGTGGTGGTTTTTCGTTTGCGACAGGAGGGAGACTAGCCCGCTTTGCGGATCGACCACTCCCCCACGCCCGTCAAGCGCTGGATCTGGCGGATGGAAAGGCCCGCGCCTCGCATTGCGGCAAGCACCTCGTTGCGTTTAGTCTTGTTGAGGGATTTGACATCGGAGAGCCCACTCAAGCCGAGCGAGCGGACCAGCGCCGTCCCTACATCTAAGGCCTCATCTTCATCGATACGTCCACCCGATGGCGGACGAACGACTGTCCCATTCGATGCATCCATAAAGGCCTTATAGTCGCGCACACGGGGAAAGGCAAGACGAACGAGCGCCAAATCGACCGTTGCGATTTTTGGATCGCGTTCAACATAATCTAGGTGGCTGCTCCATCGATACGCGCCGTATGGACAAACCCCGGCCTTTTGCGGATTGAAATGAACATATCGAATAGCGTCGAGAAGGTATTCCTCACTCGAAATAGGGGCGCTTGAAAACCTATCCTGAAAAACATGGCCAACATGTCCGTGGCGACGGTTATACCAAGTTGCGTAGCAAGACATGACAAGATGCATGGCATCGCTCACGTTGTCGCCAGGATCGCTCATGACAAGATGAACGTGGTTGCCCATCAGGCACCAAGCAATTAATGTAATGTTGAATCTCGTTATCGAGGTCCGGACAAGCGACAGTAGCCGCCTTCTGTCCTTATCATCTTCAAACAGAAGTTGCTTGCCGTTGCCTCTCATCGTAATGTGATACAGGCCAATCTGTGATTTCTGCCGCGGTTTTCTCGACATGGGCATCTCCTTGCTCTCATGCCAAAAATAACCCCGAGCCACACGCAAAGCGGTGAGAATCTACTCGCCGATTAAACCGTCCACCTGCCGAAATGTTAGCTATTGCATGGCGGAAATATGCTTAGATACCGTTAGACAACGAACGAGCGACCAACAAGCCAAAACCACCACGAAGGTGCCTGTCCCCTTTGTGGTGGTTTTTCGTTTGCGAGAGGTTTAGGGGCGAACCTGGCCGGTGCCGCGAAGCTTGTATTTGTAGGTGGTGAGGGCCTCGGCGGCAAAGGGTCCGCGGGCGTGGAGCTTTTGGGTCGAGATGCCGATCTCGGCGCCCAGGCCAAACTCGCCGCCGTCGGTGAAGCGCGTGCTGGCGTTGGCGTACACGGCCGAGGCATCGACCGCATCCAGGAAGCGCTCGCAGGCATCCTCGTCCTCGGCGATGATGGCCTCGGAATGCATGGTGCCGTAGCGGTTGATGTGCGCGATGGCCTCGTCCTCGTTCGCCACGACTTTCACGCTCATCTCGAGCGCCAGATACTCACGGCCCCAGTCCTCCTCGGTTGCGGCCACGTAGTCGTCGCCCTCGGCAAGACCGGCATCGGCGCATGCGGCGCACGTGGTCTCGTCACCGTGAATCAGTACACCGTGGTCGTGCAGCACAGCCGCGACCGCAGGCAAAAACGAATCTGCCACGGCACGGTCGACCAGCAACGACTCGGCGGCATTACACACGCCTACGCGCTGGGTCTTGGCATTGACGATAATGTTGAGCGCTTTATCGAAGTCGGCGGATTCATGCACGTAGATGTGGCAGTTGCCCGTGCCTGTCTCGATCACCGGAACGAGCGACTCGCGCACGCAGCGCTGGATCAGGCCCGCGCCGCCACGCGGAATGAGTACATCGACGATGCCGCGAAGCTTCATGAGCTCGCCGGTTGCCTCGCGGTCGGTAGACTCGATCATCGAGACGGCCTCGCGCGGGAAGCCCTGCGCCTCGAGGGCATCGGCCAGCAACTCGGCAATCATGGCGCACGAGTGATAGGCCAGCGAACCGCCGCGCAGAATGCAGGCGTTGCCGGTGCGAATGCAGATGCCCGCGGCATCTGCCGTCACGTTGGGGCGCGCCTCATACACCATGGCGACCAAGCCCAGCGGCACGCTCACGCGGGTCAGATCCACACCGCTTGCAAGCACGCGGTGGTCGAGCACGCGGCCGACAGGATCGGGCAGCTCAGCGAGCTTCTCCAGGCCAGCGGCCATGCCCTCGACGCGCTCGGGCGTCAGCAGTAAGCGGTCGAGCAGGCCCGCCGAGGTGCCCGCATCGCGCGCCGCGGACATATCGAGCTCATTGGCGGCAACGATGGAATCAACGCCGTCGCGCAGCGCCACGGCCATGGCGCGCACGGCCTCCTGGCGCTGGACATCGCTCGCCGTGGCAAGCGCGCCCGAAGCGGCCTTGGCCTTAACGGCAAGATCGTGAACGTAGGTGGCTATATCGACCGACATGAACGGCCCTTTCTCTTAGATGTTTGCCAACCATGGTAGCCGATTTGCACGCATCCTCGCAGACGGCGGTAGAATTGGTCAATCCGAAACACCGCAACGAATGGAAGCATCACATGGCGCTCATCACTTCGTACCACGTCCCCGGCCTCTACGTCGAGGACCACAGCATCGACGTCCCCCTCGACTGGCGCGGCCTGGAGCCCATGCTTTTGGCCGTCGGCAGTACCATGCGCCGCGGCGCCATGCCGGCGCCCATCGCCGGCGCACCCGAAAGCATCAAGCTCTTCTACCGCGTGGTTTGCGCGCCCGACCGCATTAACGACGACTTGCCGCTCCTCCTCTTTTTGCAGGGCGGCCCCGGCGGCGAGAGCCCGCGTCCGCTGTCGCCCACAAGCGATGGCTGGATCGAGGAGGCCGTCAAGCATTTCCGCGTCGTGCTGCCCGACCAGCGCGGTACCGGGCGCAGCAGCTGCGTAGACGGGCGTACGATCGCGGCTCTGGGCGATCGCGCCGAGGCAGCAGGAGCCGATGCGGCCCGCACGCAGGCGGACTTCCTCAAGCGCCACCTCGCCAGCTCCATCGTGCGCGATTTTGAGTACCTGCGCCTGGTGGGCTTTGGCGGCAAGCCCTGGGTCACACTCGGGCAGAGCTACGGCGGCTTTTTGACGTTGAGCTATCTGTCGCTCTTCCCCGAGGGCGTGGCGGCAAGCTTTACCTGCGGCGGCATTCCGCATGTACCGGCAAGTGCCAGCGAGGTCTATGCGCACACCTTCCCGCGCATGGCAGCCAAGACGCAGCAGTATTACGACCGCTACCCCGCAGACGTCGAGCGCGTGGCGGCCCTGGCAGATGCCCTCGAGGAGCAAAAGCCCGCGTTGCCCGACGGCTCGCCGATGACGATCGAGCGCCTGCAGCTCATGGGCAGCGACTTTGGCATGAAGCCAAGCTTTGAGCGCATGCACTGGATTATCGACCACGCGTTTGTTGATGGCGACGGTACGCTGAGCTGCGGCTCCTCGGTATCCGACAGCTTTTTGATGCGCGCCTTCGAGCGCACCAACACGCGTACAAACCCGCTGTACTGGACGCTGCAGGAGTTCATCTACGCCGATGGCGACACCATGCCCATCCGCTGGGCCGCGGCAGAAGAGAAGGCGCATCGCGCCGAGTTCGACACCCTCGCGCGCCCGCTCATGTTTACCGGCGAGGCCATGTTCCCGTGGATGTTTGAGCAGATGCCCGAGCTCAAGCCCTTCAAGCCCGCCATGGATCTGCTGATGGAAGACACCAGCTGGGACAAGATCTACGACCCGCAGCGCCTGGCCTGCAAAGAAGTACCACTCCAGGCTGCGGTGTACTTCGACGACATGTACGTGGATTCGGGCCTGCAGCTCGATACGCTCAGCCGCATTGGCAACTCGCATGCCTGGGTGACCAACGAGTTTGAGCACGATGGCCTGCACGGCAGCGCGGTGTTCAAGCACCTCTTCGACGAAGCCCTCAACCGCGGAGACCTGCGCCGAATCTTCTAGCAAAGGAGTGTCCCCAACTGCCGGCACAAAAGGAACGTCCCCAGGTGCCGGACAAGTACCGGCAATGACGATGCCGCAGGAAGAGGACGGAAAGCGAAAACGCCCCTAAGCGAGCAAGGTGACGTGAAAGAGGAGGGCATTGACCTTTTGGTCATGCCCGACGATTGAACGTCAGATTGCCGCTTAGGGGCGTTTGCAGCGTCAATTGGTTAGGCGAAGACCTGATGGTCATGCCTCACCTTTTGAATGACAAATTGTCGCTCTGGGCGGCGCGCAGCGTCGACCCGTTAGGCGAAGACGATCAAATTATCTCGATGAATCGCGGGCTTTTCGGCCAGGTCTGCCAGCAGGCGGTTGCCGGCAATCTGGTCCTGGCGACGTCCTGCTGCAAGCTCCAGCACGTCCGAATCGGCCTCGGCAATACCACGCGCGACAACCATGCCGCTCGGGTCGCAAACGTCAAGCACATCGCCCTCGCCAAACGTGCCATCGACCTCGCGAATACCCACCGCGAGCAAGGACGAGCCACGGCTGACCAGCGCCTTCGCGGCGCCGTCATCGACCGTCACCGAGCCATGCGCCTTGTCGCCCAGCGCGATCCACAGCTTGCGGGGCGCAATGTCCAGACGCTCCGCCGGTGGATCGAACAGCGTGCCCACACTCTCGCCGCGAGCAAGGCGCACGAGCGCATCGGGCTCCTCGCCCGAGCAAATCACGCTCTGAATGCCCGCGGTCATCAGAATGCGGCTTGCGCGGATCTTGGTAATCATGCCGCCCGTGCCCACCGATGTGGAAGAATCGCCCGCCGAGGCGATGATCTTGGCATCGATCTTATGCACGACCGGGACAAACTCGGCCGTGGGGTCCTCATGCGGATTGGCGGTATAGAGGCCATCGATGTCCGAGAGCGTCACGCACAGATCGGCAGAAACCAGGCAGCTCACAAGCGCCGCCAGCGTGTCGTTGTCGCCAAACTTGATCTCATCGACGGTAACGGTATCGTTCTCGTTGACGACCGGCACCACGTCAAGCTCCACAAGGCGCAGCAGGGCGTCGCGCGCATGCAGGTAGGATGTGCGGCGGGCCGTGTCGTGGCGTGTGAGCAGCACGAGCGAGGTGAGCAGGTCGCGCGCATGAAACTCCTCGTCGTAGGCCGACGAGATGATACACTGACCGGCCGAGGCGCAGGCCTGCAGGCTCGGCAGGTCGCCGACCGGCTTGCGGTCGAAGCCCAGCACGGGATAGCCACAGGCGATAGCGCCCGAGCTCACCACGACCAGACGCCAGCCGAGCTTGCGCAGGGCTGCGGCCTGGTCGGCAAGCCCGCCGATAAAGGCGCGGTTGACCTTGCCGTCGGCACCCACCACCGTGGACGAACCGATCTTTACCACCATCGTTTTATAAGAAGTCGTCATACGTCAAACCAATCGAATGTTGAGCAGGCGGGCGAGAAAATGATCCGTTTTCCTCCGTCCCCTTCGGATCATTTTGCCCAGGGGAAGGCCGAAGCCGCGGCCATGTTCTTGCGCACGAGCTCGTCGCGCACCTGTGCCAGGCCCTGCTCCATGCCCACCACATAAGTCTGCGGGTACAGGAAGCGCTTGTAGACCGGATCCAGATGGTCCAGTGCCCAGGTGCAACGCTCGCGTGCGTCCTCAATGCTCTCGCGCGGGGCAACGGCACTGCCATCGCGCACGATCGGCGCCAGCAGCTCGCGATACTCAAGCTCGGAAACGTCGGTCACCAGGGCGGCATCGTTCACGGCCACGAGGGTATTGCCACGCGCGGCGCCCTCCCCCGCCAGATGATCCTCGTCATAGATCATGTCGCAGATCGGGCCGCCAAAGCCGTCGTAATAGCGGCGCACGCGCTGCACGCCCGGGATCGTGCGCTTGTAGGGCTGCTCGGAGAGCTTGACCACCGGCGTCCACGGGTCAGTCTCGCTCGCACGGCGGGCGGAAAGCTTGTACACGCCGCCCAGCGCCGGCTGGTCATAGCAGGTCGCGAGCTTGGTGCCCACGCCAAAGCTATCGATAGGCGCACCCTGGTCGAGCAGTGACTGAATCGTGTACTCGTCAAGATCGTTGGAAACCGAGATCCCCACATAGGGCAGGCCCTCGGCATCAAAACGGCCGCGCACATACTTGGAGAGCTTGGCGAGGTCGCCCGAGTCAATGCGAATAGCCGACAGGCGCTCGCCCACCGCCTCCATCTCCTTGGCAACCGTAATGGCATGCTCGCAGCCCTCACGCACATCGTAGGTGTCGATGAGCAGCGTACAGTTCTTGGGGCTCGACTTGGCAAAGGCGCGGAAGGCCTCGAGCTCGGAATCGAAGCTCATCACCCAGCTGTGCGCATGCGTGCCAAAGACGGGAATGCCGTAGCGGCGACCGGCGAGCACATTGGACGTAGAGGAACAGCCGGCCACATAGCTCGCGCGCGCGACGGCCAGGCCGCCATCGGGACCCTGGGCGCGGCGCAGGCCAAACTCGGCCACGGGACGGCCGTCCGCCGCCAACACCACGCGCGCAGTCTTGGTGGCGACAAGTGTCTGGAAGCCGACGATGTTGAGCAGCGCCGTCTCGAGCAGCTGGCACTCCAACGCGGGGCCGGTGACGCGCACCATGGGCTCGCGCGGAAAGACGAGCTCGCCCTCGGGGACGGCGTCGATGTTTACATGCGCACGAAAATCGCGCAGGTAGTCGAGGAATCCAGGCTTGAACATCGCGCCGCCGGCCGGGGCCTGGAGCGAGGCGAGGTAGTCGATGTCCTCGGGCGTAAAGCGCAGGTTCTCGACCAGCTCGGGCAGCTCGGCGGTACCGCACATGACGGCGTAGGCGCTACCAAAGGGATGGTCGCGGTAAAACGCAGTAAAACAACCCTGCTCATTGGCCTTGCCGCTCTCCCACAGGCCCTGGGCCATAGTGAGCTCGTACAGATCGGTGAGCATTGCAATGTCGGTGGGATGCGAGATGTCGGTCAAAGCCATGGGGCGACCTTTCGGATGCGTTGTGCAGAAGTTGAGGGTTGGACGAGGCGGACGTGCGGGCATGGAGCCCGGCGCGAACAGGTTAGTGCAGGCCCATGCTGCCCGTGATCGTGTAGACCATAAAGACAATAAACGCGATGAGGGCGAGCACGATGATGATTTTTTGAGCCGGAGCCATGCCGGGGATCTCATTCTCGCCCGTAGGCTCCTTGGAGGTGACCATGCGCTGGGCAAAGGTCATCTCATCACGGCTCGGCTTGGGCTCAGCGGGCTTGGGGTGAGCCACCTTTTTGGGTTGAGATTTGGGTGCGGCAGGCGAAGGCTTCGCGGCGGCGGGCTTGGGTGCGGGCACGGGCGCCGGTGCGGATGCGGCCTTCGCGGCGGTCTCCTCGGCCTTGGCGAGCTCGGCGCGCAGGGCAGCCAGCTCCTCACGCTCGCGACGGGCCTCTTCCTGGGCCTCGCGGCGGGCCTTCTCGGCGCGGAGCTCTTCCAACTCGGCGCGCTCCTCGTCGGACAATGGTTGGGACTCAAGCTCGGCCATGGTACCGCCCTTTCTTTTTAAAAAAAGCCGCCGACACAATGTCAGCGGCTTATCAAATCCAAGGGTGGAGACGAAGGGAGTCGAACCCTCGGCCTCTGCCATGCGACGGCAGCGCTCTCCCAACTGAGCTACGTCCCCAGGACAAGTTGATATTTTACCTACGGCTCGCCAACTGTCAACGCCCAATAACCAGTCTTTTTGAGACGGGGCCATTTTGACTACCTTTCGAGCAAACAATCCTCTCGATGATTTTTTAAGGCTCTGTTAGACCAGGATTGACATACATGTGTCCTCACGGTGCCATATCATTG
>URDE01000033.1:0-17564 GCA_900546525.1 uncultured Collinsella sp. | reverse complement strand
CCGTGGTTGCACTCGGTGCATCCAGAAGTCCGGCGAGCGGTGCAAAAGCGCTCATAGACGGCGGGTAAGTAACAAGCGTATTACAGATGCTTCTCCAGCAGCGCCTGCAGCCTCGCCTTGGGCAGAGCGCCAACCGAGCGGTCAATCTCCTCGCCGTTCTTAAACACAATCAGCGTGGGGATGCTCATGACGCCATACTTCATGGCCAGATCCTGGTTGTCGTCGACGTTGCATTTGGCAACGGCAAGCTTGCCCGCCAGCTCATCGGCAACCTCGTCAACGATGGGCGAGAGGGATCGACAGGGTCCGCACCACGGTGCCCAAAAATCGACCAGCACGGGCAGGCTGTCGTTAACGATGGAATCGAAGTTCTCGGGGGTAATCTGATTAATGTCAGCCATGGTGACCTCCATAATGCGACGCGGCTCGGCCACGTAAAACTCAGTACGACCGTGCTTATACCCAGCCGCTCGCAAAGCAACCACTCGCGGGCAGCTCTTTTATATAATGGTGGGCACGCAAACGATTGGAGAGCGCATGTCCATGTCACAAAGCCAGAAAAAAGAAGCCATCGCCCAGGCGGCCGAGCAGGAGCTCACATCGCTTGCGGTCCGTGGCGTGCGTATCGCGGGCAACGCGTGCTCGCCGATCGTGCTGGTCAAAGGCGATTTGGACGAGGCCGAGCGTTCGGGTGGCGAGCTTGCCGCCGGCCCGGATGGCGCGGCGTTGCGCAAGGCGCTTGGGGCCATCGGCTACGCGCCCGAGGATTTTTGCGTGCTGGCAAGCGTCGCCGGCGTGGGTGACGGAGCGGTCGCGGTGGGCGAGACTCTGCCGTGCGAGCTGTTCCGTGAGGCGCTTGAGGCTTTGGACCCCGAGGCGGTGCTACTGCTCGACAACAACGCGGCTGACGCCATGCGCGAGACCTACGCCGATATGCTCGTGGCGATCGATGACTTCGACACCGCCATGCTCAAGCCCGGCTTGGTCGCCCATGTGCAGGGTCGCCGCGTGCTCGCGCTCGACGGTTTTGAGGCGGCGCTCACTGACAAAGCCGCCAAGCAGCGCATGTGGGCATACATCAAGCAGCTGACCCCGGCAGCCGCTCCGCTGTAGCGAGGCTGGCGGCAGCCCCTACATCACAGCGCGCAGCTCAAACCGATCGCCGTTAATGCGGAACTGACAGTTGCCGTTCATGCGCTCCACGGCAAGTTTGATGCTCCTGGTGCCAAAGCCGTGGCCCGCATGTCGGGTCACGGGCATGCCATCGACCATGCGCGGCGCGCGGTCAAACGTGTTGGAAACTAACAGCAGCAGCTGGCCGTCCTCTAATCGCAGGTCAAAGTCGACGAATCGCTTTCCTTGGGGTGCGGCGCTTGCGGCGGTGATAGCGTTTTCCAAGGCATTTGAGAGCACGCTAAACAGGTCGGCGTCACCTACGTGGATGGTTTCGGGTACGGCGGCGCGCAGGTTGGCGGTAATGCCGTTTCTATTGATATCCGAGTTAAATGACGAAAGCGCGATGTTTACGGTCTCGTTGGCGCAGAAGCGACGTACGGCGGTGCGATCGCCGGCTTCGCAGAGTTCATCGATGCGTTTGAGCGCCTCGTCGGTGTGGCCCTCCTCAATTAAAGCGGCCAGGCCGCGTAGGAAGTGGCGCATATCGTGGCGAAGAATCGACAGCTCGCGCCCAGATTGACGCCAAGCCTCGAGCTCTTTGATGGCGGCGTTGTCGCGGGTTTCGAGCATCCAGCGCTCTCGCTCGGCGGTTTCCTTTTCTTCGTATTCGCGCAGGTAAACGGCAAGAAACATAAGATAGAAGGCACAGAGCGCAAATGCCAAAAACTCAACCGTCACCACCGAGCCCGAGTGGAACAGCGTGGTGTAGACGTTGGTGGCATAGTCAAAGACGTAATAGACGAGCGGCAGGATTAAAAGGATGCCCAGCTCGGTGGTGCTTTTAATCGCCAAGCGCGGACCGATGTCGCCGGCCCAATGCATCAGGACGGCAAAGACGGCGAGTGTGGTCGCGATGCGCGCCAGATAGTACGCGATCTGAGAATCGGTTGCGGCAAATGCGGCGATGCCCATCCAATTGCTGAACTGGCAGCTCAGATAGGCACTCGTAATGCCGAGCACGGCAAGCAGCGGGCTCAGGCGGTAGCGCGCGCATAGGTAGACGGTAAGCGGCAGGTGCACGACGAGCGGATAGACCTGGCGGGCGAAAAGCTCGCCGCCGACGGCATTGGCGAGGCCAAATGCGCATCCGGTTACGGCACCGACGAGCACCAGTTCAAGCACATGACGCCGGTTGATCTCGACACCGCACAGCGCCGCCGAGGCAAAGACGCCAAAGAGCAGCGTCGTGGCGTGGTGGATTGCCCAAAGGACCATTTCGACCGAGGAGACCATCAGTGTCTCCCACCCTCAAAGCGCACCGCAAAGTAGGCGTCTTGGAATCCCTGCTTGCAGCTGCGCGACAGCGGGATGCACGCGCCCGAGCGCATGACGATGTCCGTGCGGTCAAAGTGATCGATATTGCGCAGGTTGACCTGGTAGCTGCGGTGGCATTTAAAGAAGACCGCGTTTTGCTCCAAGCGGTCCTCGACGCTGCGGAACGACTCGAGTGCCTCGATATCGCGTCCGTCGCGCAGGTGGAAAACCACGTGCTTGTTGCGCGCCTCGGCATATTCGATGTCGGACAGGCGCAGGGCGTGGTAGCCAAAGGACGTTTTGATCACGAGCTCGTCGGTTGCCGCCGGGCGCATGCTCGAAAGCTCGTCGAGTAACTGCGCCAGGCGTTCGTAAGTCACGGGCTTGAGCAGGTAGTCGAAGGCGCGGACCTCGTAGGACTCCAGTGCAAACTCGGGCGATGAGGTGAGAAACACCAGGCGCACGGCGGTGTCGGCCTGGCGCAGTTCGCGTGCGGTGTCCATGCCGTTGACGAGCGGCATGATCATGTCGAGCAGAATGATGTCGGCGCGCGACGCGGCATGGCGCGCCAGCAGGTCCTCGCCACGCGTAACGAGCGCAACGTCGACCGCCGTGCCCGTCTCGCTCGACCAACGGTCGATCATTCGGTGCAGTCTATCTAGAAAAGCGACGTCATCGTCGCAGGCAATAATCTTGAGCATTCGGCCCCCTTAAGTAGTTCGATTTTGCCACATTGGGTGCGGACCGCTTGTGGGGGTGCGGACCGTTTGCGCCCCACGGCGTGCAACTCGCGCCAAGCGGTATTGCGGTGGCGAAAGATGCCTCCTGCGCTATCGAGAGCTCGGCTATCCTCAGCTTGCCAGTTCGAAAATGGACCTGCCACATGATTGAATCTTTATTTCAACTTTACACCTAGGTTTACAGCTGTCTTGTCAGCTGTAAACCTAGGTGTCATACTAAAGCCCCAAGATTCGCCAAAAGAGAGGGGCCTTGATGGCACAGAGCGCGAACATGGATGCATCGGAGCTTGCACGCGACATTGCGGCCGGCCTGGCATCGGCAACGACGGCAACGGAGCGCGCGGCATTGGTGCCCGCAGAGCTCGTCGAGGCCATTCAGCAACTAAAAACCCAACGTGACGCGGTAATCCTGGCGCACTATTACGTGGCGCCCGAGGTGCAGGCCGTGGCTGATTACGTCGGCGACAGCTTCTACCTGGCCAAGCTCGCCAAGAGCCTGCCGCAGCAGACCATCGTGCTGTGCGGCGTGGAGTTTATGGGCGAGAGCGCCAAGCTGCTCAATCCCACTAAGACCGTGCTGCTGCCCGAGCCGGGCGCGGACTGTCCCATGGCGCACATGGTCAAGCGCGAGACGGTCGACGCGGCGCGCGCCGAGTACGGCGACGACCTGGCCGTGGTGTGCTACGTCAACTCCACGGTCGAGATCAAGAGCTGGAGCGACGTGTGCGTCACCAGTTCCAACGCCGTTAAGATCGTGTCCGAGCTGCCGCAGCAGCATATCCTGTTCATTCCCGACCAAAACCTGGGCCGCTTCGTAGCCGAGCAGGTGCCGCAAAAGCACGTCATCCTCAACAACGGCTACTGCCCGCGCCATCACATCATCACCGTCGAGCAGATCGTCGACGCGACGGAGGCCCACCCCGACGCGCTCGTGCTGGCGCACCCTGAGTGCAAGGCCGACGTCCTGGCCGAGGCCGACTACATCGGCTCCACCGCCGGCATCATCAAGTATGCCGAGGAGTCCGGCGCGAGCGAATTCATCATCGTGACGGTCCGCGGCGTGCTCTACGAGCTCGAGCGCCGCTGCCAGGGCACCGGCAAGAAGTTCTACTTCCCCGCGGTGCAGCCCACCTGCGTCAACATGGATCTCATCACGCTCGAGAAGCTCGTGCGCTGCCTGGAGACGGGTGAGGGCGAGGTGCAGATCGGCGTGTCGGACGAGGCTGCCGACCAGGCCAAGCTCACGCTCGACCGTATGCTCGAGTACGCAGCACGCTAGAACAATGTTGCATGAGGGACGGTCCCTTATGTCACATTCAAGGGAGAGGATTCCTGTGGAAACCAAGCAATACCCCGATATGGAGTGCGACGTCGTCATTGCCGGCTGCGGCGTAGCGGGTCTGTACGCGGCCCTCAATCTGCCGGCGAGCACGCGCGTGATCATGCTCTCCAAGGGCGCGGTCGATGAGTGCGATTCGATGCTCGCGCAGGGCGGCATCTGCGTGCTGCCCGAAGGCTCGGACTACGATGCCTTCTTTGAGGACACCATGCACGCCGGCCACTACGAGAACCGCCGCGAGAGCGTCGACATCATGATTCGCTCGAGCCGCTCGGTCATCAACGACCTGCTGGCCATGGGCGTGGATTTTGAGCGCAGGGCTGACGGCAGCCTCGACTTTACCCGCGAGGGCGCGCATAGCCGTCCGCGCATCGCCTTCCATGCCGACATCACCGGCAAGGAGATCACGACCAAACTGCTCCAGGCCGTTCGCAAGCTGGACAACGTGCAGATTTTGGAGCACGTGGCCATGACCGACATCCTGACGGGCGAGCGTGACGGCGCTACGGTGTGCACCGGTATCGTCGCCGTTCCCGTGGACGAGAACAACTCGGTTCGTCCCGCCGACGAGCTGGTAAATGCCGCCGAGGGCGCGCATGCCGGCGAGCCGTTTAAGATCCATGCCCGCCACACGCTGTGGGCAACGGGCGGCATTGGCGGCGTATACGACCATTCGACCAACTACCCGCAGCTCACGGGCGATGCCTGCTACATTGCTCAGGAGCATGGCATTAAGATGGAGCACCTGGACTACGTGCAGATTCACCCCACGGGGCTGTTCTCGCCGCAGCCGGGCCGCACCTTCCTGATCAGCGAGAGCTGCCGCGGCGAGGGCGCGATTTTGCTTAACGCCGCCGGCGAGCGCTTTACCGATGAGCTCCAGCCGCGCGATGTGGTCGCCGCCGCTATTCGCGAGCAGATGAAGCAGGACGGCACCGAGCACGAGTGGCTGAGCTTTGCCCCCGTCGAGCGCGACGTGGTGACCGGGCACTTTGCCAACATTCGCGCGCGCTGCCTGGAGGACGGCCGCGACATCTTGGACGAGCCCATTCCCGTTACGCCGACGCAGCACTACTTTATGGGCGGCGTGTGGGTCGACAAGGACGGCCGCACCTCGATGCCCGAGCTCTACGCCGCGGGCGAGACGGCCTGCAACGGCGTTCACGGCAAGAATCGCCTGGCTTCCAACAGCCTGCTCGAGGCGCTGGTCTGGGGTCGTCGCGCCGCGTGGTACATGCGCACCGGCGAGTCGCTCGCAGTGGAGCAGGCGGGCGATCCCGCGCTCGATGGCCGTCATCGCGCCCTGGGCGCCGACCCTCTGGCAATCGATGATTTGGCCCGTGCCGCCGGCACGCAGGCCGTGGAGGAGTAGACCATGAATCCCATTACCATGAAGCTCGTCGTCGATGATCTGATTCTGCAGGCCCTGCGCGAGGACATCACGTTTGAGGACGTGAGCACGGCGAGCGTGTGCCCCACGGCGCGTCCCGCCACGGTGGAGCTTATCGCCAAGGCCGACGGCATCATCGCCGGCTTGGATGTGTTTGCCCGCACCTTTGAGCTGCTGGATTCGCAGAGCTCGGTGCTGTTTGATGTCTCGGATGGCGACGAGGTGCATGCCGGCGATCACGTGGGCCAGGTGCGCGGCGACGCGCGCGTGTTGCTTTCGGGCGAGCGCGTGGCGCTCAACTACCTGCAGCGCATGAGCGGCATCGCTACCTATACACACAGCATGGCCGCGGCGCTCGAGGGAACCAAGACCGTGCTCGTCGACACGCGCAAGACCACGCCGGGCATGCGCGTGTTTGAGAAGGCGGCGGTTGAGATTGGCGGCGGCAGCAACCACCGCTACAACCTGTCGACGGCCGTCATGCTCAAGGACAACCACATCGATGCCGCCGGTGGCGTGACGCGTGCGATTGAGATGGCGCGCGCCCATGCATCGTTTACCACGACGGTCGAGATCGAGTGCGAGAACCTGGACATGGTGCGCGAGGCCATGGAGGCCGGCGCCGACATCATCATGTTCGACAACATGACCCACGACGATATGGCTGCCGCGATTGAACTTATCGCCGGCCGTGCCAAGACCGAGTGTTCGGGCAACGTGGACGCCGGCAATATCCGCGCGCTTGCCGACCTGGGCGTTGACTTTATTAGCTCGGGCGCCCTGACGCACTCCGCGCCGATCCTCGACCTCTCGCTTAAGCACCTGCGTCTGCTGGACGGTAAATAATGAACGCCCGCGAGCGTCGCCGTGCCATCATGGCCGTGCTCGAGGGGGCCAAGGGGCCCGTATCGGGCAGCGCGCTTGCCCGCGAGGTGGGTGTGAGCCGCCAGATCGTGGTGCAGGACATCGCCCTGCTGCGCGCCGACGGGCACGATATCGTGGCGACCAACCGCGGCTACGTGCTGCAGGAGGCCCCCAGCAGCCCCGCCGTGCCTACGCGCTTGGTCAAGGTTCGCCACAGCGTGGAGCAGGCGGGCGACGAGCTTACGAGTATCGTCGATGCGGGTGGCGCCGTGCTCAACGTGATCGTCAACCATCGTGTGTACGGCAAGATCACGGCCGACCTGGACATCCGCAACCGCCGCGATGTCGAGCGCTATCTGCGCGATATCGAGAGCGGCAAGAGCTTTCCGCTGCTTACGGTGACGAGTGGCTATCACTTCCATCGCATTGCGGCGGAGGACGAACAGACCCTCGACGAGATCGAGGCGATGCTCAAGGAAAAAGGCTACTTGGCGGATCTAATGCCCTACGAAGACGATTTATCCTAGTCGACGCCGCATCTATAAGTTGCGGTGAAATAGTTCCTAAAAGGGCATCCAAAACAGGAACTATTCCACCGCAACTGCCAAGGGCCCCGCTCCAAATTAGCTGCCCACATATGCAAAAGGAGGCCTTCGCGGCGATGCGGAGGCCTCCTTTTTTGTGCACGGTGTACTTTTGAGTGTGCAGGTGGGGGAGTCGTTACTCCTCGACGATCTCGGTGATCGCGCCAGCGGGGCAAGCGTCCTGGCAAGCGCCACAGGCGACGCAGGAGTCCTCGTCAGCGACGGTAGCGACGTCCTGGAGCTCCAGAACGCCAGCGGGGCAGGAGTCGACGCAAACGCCACAAGCGATGCACTCGTCGGCATCAATTACGGGATGAGCCATGGTAGTTTCCTCTCTGTTGACCGACGCTACAGGCGATGCGCGCCGGTTTGATTCGGGCAAAAACATACCACGGGAGCGACCGTTTGCAATACCCTCTGACCGGCATCTTCATACCGTTCGCCGAGTATGCCAAGGTTTACTAAAAAACACGCAGGTGGGGCCGTTGAGCTGCGCAAATGTTAGCTAAAGGTGACTTGAAATATTGAGCTATTGAGCGCGCCTGCGGAAAGGGCATCCCGTTATTTGGCCGAAAACCGGGTCGCAGTTTCCGGTTGGGCCCGCTAGCGGAAACTGCGACCCGGAATTCACGCTCAAATCGGGATGAGCTTTCCGCAAGACGGCCCCCAGGCACCCCCGGACCCAAACCTCAGCCATCTCTACATAGATTCCGATAGATTTGCTGAGAACTCAATCAGCGCATCTACCTGCGCATTTAAGAACCTAAACTCTCAGCAATAAGAAATCTTATATGAATTGACTTAGATTTTGTATATTCCGGCCCATAAGGGGATACACTACATCCTGAAAGACAAGCCGAAGCGCCGCGTGACAGACCGTCGAGGCGGCGCGAACGCACAAGAGAGAGGGAATTTCTAATGAGTAAGATTCTTGGTATCGACCTTGGTACTACTAACTCCGCTATGGCCGTTCTCGAGGGCGGTTCTCCGACCATTATCGTGAACGCCGAGGGCGACCGCACCACCCCGTCCGTCGTGGGCTTCCGTGCCGACGGCGACCGCGTCGTTGGTAAGGCCGCTAAGAACCAGGCTGTCACCAACCCCAAGAACACCGTGTTCTCCATTAAGCGCTTCATGGGCCGCAAGTACTCCGAGTGCACCTCTGAGATCAAGACCGTGCCGTACGAGGTCAAGGAGGGCCAGGGCGGCCGTGCCGTCGTCGACATCGAGGGCAAGGATTACACCGCCGAGCAGGTGAGCGCCATGACGCTCGCCAAGATGAAGGCCGACGCCGAGAAGTATCTGGGCGAGGCCGTCACCGACGCCGTCATCACCGTCCCGGCCTACTTCAACGACGCCCAGCGTCAGGCCACCAAGGATGCCGGTAAGATCGCCGGCCTCAACGTCAAGCGTATCGTCAACGAGCCGACCGCTGCTGCCCTGGCCTATGGTCTGGACAAGCAGGGCACCGACCAGCGCATCTTGGTCTTCGACCTGGGCGGCGGCACCTTCGACGTCTCCATCCTCGACCTCGCAGACGGCGTGTTTGAGGTTCTGTCCACCTCGGGCGACAACCACCTGGGCGGCGACGACTGGGATCAGCGCGTCATCGACTGGATGGCCGACAAGTTCCAGCAGGAGAACGGTGTCGACCTGCGTCAGGACCCCATGGCCCTGCAGCGTCTGAAGGAGGCCGCCGAGAACGCCAAGAAGGAGCTCTCCGCCGCCCAGCAGACCACCATCAACCTGCCGTTCATTACCATGAACCAGTCCGGCCCGCTGCACCTCAACTACACGCTGACCCGCGCCGAGTTCGAGAAGATCACCCGCGACCTGCTCGAGCGCTGCAAGCAGCCTGTCACCAACGCCCTGCGCGACGCCAAGCTTAAGCTCTCCGATCTGACCGAGGTCATCCTCGTCGGCGGCTCCACCCGTATGCCCGCCGTCCAGGAGCTCGTCAAGACTATGACCGGCAAGCAGCCCAACATGTCCGTGAACCCCGACGAGGTCGTTGCCGACGGCGCTGCCGTCCAGGGCGGCGTGCTCACCGGCGACGTCGAGGGCATCCTGCTGCTCGACGTTACCCCGCTGTCGCTGGGCGTCGAGACCATGGGCGGCATCATGACCAAGATGATCGACCGCAACACCACGATCCCGACCTCCAAGACCGAGGTCTACTCCACCGCTGCCGACAACCAGACCAGCGTCGAGATCAACGTGCTCCAGGGCGAGCGCGAGCTTGCCCGCGACAACAAGTCGCTCGGTAAGTTCCAGCTGACCGGCATCCCGGCTGCCCGCCGCGGCGTGCCGCAGATCGAGGTCACCTTCGACATCGACGCCAACGGTATCGTCAAGGTCTCCGCTAAGGACAAGGGCACCGGCAAGGAGCAGCAGATCACCATCTCCGGCTCCACCGCTCTGTCCGACGACGAAGTCGATCGTATGGTCAAGGACGCCGAGGCTCATGCCGAGGAGGACAAGAAGCAGAAGGAAGAGGTCGAGGTCCGCAACCAGACCGACAGCCTGTGCTACTCCACCGAGCAGACCCTCAACGAGCTGGGCGACAAGGTTTCCGCCGACGTGAAGTCCAAGGCCGAGACCGCTATCGCCGACGCCAAGAAGGCGCTCGAGGGCTCTGACGTCGAGGCTATCAAGGCCGCCGGCGAGTCCCTGCAGTCCGTGGCCTACGAGCTGGCCCAGGTTGTCTACGCCGACGCTCAGCAGCAGACCGACGGTGCCGCTGGTGCCCAGCCTGCCGACGATGACGTTGTCGACGCCGACTACGAGGTTGTGGACGACGAGGACAAATAATCATGTCCGCCCGTAAAGCTCGCACGGAGGCGGCCGCCGCTGGCGCCGCCCCCGTTGACTCTGAGGAGAAGGACGTGAAGATTCCCGTAGAGGCCGCAGACGTTACCGAGGCCAACGAGGCCCCGGCCGCCGAGGCTGCCGAGAACCAAGTAGAGGATTCCAACAAGGAGGCGACGATGACCGAGGACGAGATGGTGGAAGCCGCTATCCGCGCCGGTGAAGAAGCCGCCGACAACGACTTTAAGCTCAAGTTCGAGCAGGCTCAGAAAGAGCTTGCCGACGTGCGCAATGAGCTCGATGCTGCGGCAGAGGCTCAGAAGGCCGCCGAGGACAAGGCAAAGGACGCCACCGAGCGCACCGCCCGTCTGCAGGCCGACTGGGAGAACTTCCGTCGCCGCACCGCCAACGAGCGCATCGCCGAGCGCGAGCGCGCGACCGAGAAGCTTGTCACCGCGCTGTTGCCGGTGATCGACGATATCGAGCGCGCGATCGACCATGCCCGCAGCCAAGAGCTTTCTGACGACTTTAAGCAGTTCGTCGATGGCGTTGACGCGGTACATGCCAAGCTGCTCGACGTGTTTGCGCATGAGGGCGTTGAGCCCATCGACCCCAAGGGCGAGGCGTTCGATCCGCTCGAGCACCAGGCTGTGGGTCGCGTCGAGGACGCATCGCAGTACGACGAGACCGTCAACGATGTGTACCAGAAGGGCTACCGCATGGCGGATCGCATCCTGCGTTCCGCGATGGTGACGGTGACCTACGGTGGCGAGAAGCGCCCCGCACCGGAGCCCGAAGCGGCGCCCGAGGATGCTGCGGCCGATACGGCCGAGAGCACCGAGGAGTAATTGAGAAGGGCCCCGGGGCAACACCCGGGGCCCTTTCTGGCCTAGTGCCATATGAAAGCATGAGCCGCCGCCCGCTGGGCGGCGGATGAAACAGGAGAGGAGCTACGATGGCTGCAGGCAAAACCTTCTATGACATCCTGGGCGTATCCAAGAGCGCCTCCGACAAAGAGATCAAGAGCGCGTTTCGCAAGCTCGCGCAAAAATATCACCCCGATGCCGGCGGCGACGAGGCCAAGTTCAAGGAGATCAGCGAGGCCTACGAGACGCTTTCGGACGAGAAGAAGCGCAAAGAGTACGACCAGATGCTCATGTTTGGCGGCATGCCGGGCGCAGGCGGCGCGTATGGCGGCGGCTACGGTGCCGGCGCGGGTGCCAGCGGCTGGGGCGACATCTTCGACAGCATCTTTAGCGGCAACGGGGCCTGGGGTAGCGATTGGGGCTCGGGCTTTGCTGGGGCTGCGGGCGCTGCCGGTGCCGGTGCGGGTCGCAGCCGTGCTCGCAAGGGCGGCGACCTGTCGCTGACCGTCGATGTGACGGCCGAGGACGCGTTTCGCGGCGTGACGCACAAGGTCACCTATCGCATTCCCTCGACAGGCGAGCAGCAGACCATTACGGTCTCGGTGCCCGCGGGCGCGGTCGACGGCGGCAAGCTACGCTACAAGCGTCGCGGCGAGTATGGCGTTGCCGGCGGCGAGCGCGGCGACCTGGTCGTGACCACGCATGTGGAGGAGCACCCGCTGTTTAAGCGCAAGGGTGCCGATGTGACCATGGAGGTGCCGATCTCGGTCTACGAGGCGGCGCTCGGCTGCACGGTTGATGTGCCCACGCCCGGCGGCGCGACGGTTCGTCTGAAGGTGCCCGCTGGCACCCAGACGGGCAAGAAGTTCCGCTTTAAGGAGATGGGTGCGCCCGACGTTAAGCACCGTGGCCGCACAGGCGCGCTGCTCGTCGAAATCAAGGTACAGGTCCCCACGAACCTGTCCGATGACGAGCGCGATGCTATGACCAAGCTGCGCGAGGCCGACACGCGCGATTATCGCGAGAAGGTCAACCGTTACAAGGCGACGTACTAGGGCGGTCGTGGCGCACACCCGCGTCCGCGGGCTTATGATGGACGATAACGAGACGGAAAGGGGTCAGGTAGCATGGCCGAGGACAATAGGAATAAACCGCTGTACATGATCAGCGTGGCGGCCGAGTTGACCGGCATGCATCCGCAGACTCTGCGCGTCTACGAGTCCAAGGGCCTGGTGAACCCCCAGCGCTCGGGCGGCAACACGCGTCTGTATTCGCGTGCCGATATCGAGCGCCTGGAGCTCATCAACCAGCTGACCGACGAGGGCATCAACCTTGCCGGCGTGGTGCGCATCCTCGATATGAAGGAGCGTGCCGAGGAGCGCGAGCGCGAGAACGAAAAGCTCCGCGCCCGCGTGCGCCAGCTCGAGGACGAGCTGCACGAGTACAAGATGCAGAAGAAGATCACCGCCCTGGCCCCGCGCGACGGCTCGGTTAACCCCGAACAGGTCATGCGCAAGCTGCTGGGTGCGGGAACCGATTTGTAGTTACGCGGGATGCATTCGGGCAATCTGGCATTCAACTTCATGATCCCTTGGGGACGGAGGAAAACGGATCACTGAGGGGGTCGGCCTGACCCAGTGATCCGTTTTCCTCCGTCCCCAAGGGATCATTTTTGCCTGCTCACACCGGGCTCGTCCTTTACTTTACCGAGATAAAGTGAACGCGCAGATTCGTAACCCACTTGCAACCGTTCTATGGCACGATATTGAACGAATGTATGCTATGCGCCCAAATCTTTTGGGCAGAGTGGGAGACAGTATGGTCAAGCTGTACGAGGACGGCATCTACCTGCGCGGCGGCAGCGAGGTTGTGCCTGCGGCCGAGGCCGCCGAGCGCGGTATTACGCAGACGCCCGAGGATGCCAAGCGTGGCACCATCGCGTATTCGATCCTCCAGGCACACAATACGTCCGGAGATCCCGAGGCGCTCAAGATTCGCTTCGATGCCATGGCGAGCCATGACATCACCTTTGTCGGCATCATCCAGACGGCGCGCGCCTCGGGCATGGAGCAGTTTCCGCTGCCTTACGTGCTCACCAACTGCCATAACTCGCTGTGCGCCGTGGGCGGCACCATCAACGAGGACGACCACGTCTTTGGTCTCTCGGCTGCTAAGAAGTACGGCGGTATCTTCGTTCCGCCGCACATCGCCGTCATCCACTCCTTTATGCGTGAGAACTTCGCCGGTTGCGGCAAGATGATCTTGGGTTCCGACTCGCACACCCGCTACGGCGCCCTGGGCACCATGGCCGTGGGCGAGGGCGGCGGCGAGTTGGCCAAACAGCTGCTGCGCGACACCTACGACGTTGCCTATCCCGGCGTCGTCGCCATCTACCTCACGGGCGCCCCACGCCCCGGCGTCGGTCCGCACGATGTGGCGCTCGCCATCATCCGCGCCGTCTTTGCCAAGGGCTACGTCAAGAACAAGGTCATGGAGTTTGTGGGCCCCGGCATCGCGAGCATGACGACCGACTACCGCAATGGCGTCGATGTCATGACCACCGAGACCACCTGCCTGTCGAGCATCTGGGCCACCGACGAGGACACGCACGCATTCCTGACCATGCACGGCCGCGGCGACGACTACCGTGAGCTCAAGCCCGCCGATGTCGCCTACTACGACGGCTGCGTCGAGGTTGACCTGTCGAGCATCAAGCCCATGATCGCGCTGCCGTTCCATCCTTCCAACGGCTTTGAGATCGACGAGCTCAACGAGAACCTCGAGGACATCCTTCACGAGGTGGAGCTCGAGGCCGCCAAGATCGGCGAGGGCAAGACGCACTTTAGCCTGCTCGACAAGATCGTCGATGGCAAGCTGCACGTGCAGCAGGGCGTTATCGCCGGCTGCTCGGGCGGCAACTACGACTCAGTGGTCCAGGCTGCCCGCGTGCTCAAGGGCGCCAACACCGGCTGCGGCGAGTTCTCGCTGTCGGTCTATCCCACGAGCCAGCCCGTGGCACTCGAGCTTACACGCCGCGGCTATATCTACGACCTTATGGAGGCCGGCGCGATTGTGCGCACGGCATTCTGCGGCCCGTGCTTCGGCGCCGGCGACACGCCTGCCAACAACGGCCTGTCCATCCGCCACACCACGCGCAACTTCCCCAACCGCGAGGGTTCCAAGCCGGGCAATGGCCAGCTGAGCGCCGTGGCCCTGATGGACGCCCGCTCCATTGCGGCGACGGCTGCCAACGGCGGCGTCCTGACGCCGGCGACCGACCTGCCTGAGGAGACTTGGGACGAGGCCTGCGAGTACACCTTTGACGACGCGCCGTACAAAAAGCGTGTGTACTGGGGCTTTGGCAAGGCGGAGCCTGCCGACGAGCTGGTCGAGGGTCCCAATATCAAGCCGTGGCCCGCGATGGAGCCTCTCGGCGACGATATCCTGCTCAAGGTGTGCTCCAAGATCATGGACCCGGTCACCACGACCGACGAGCTCATTCCCTCGGGCGAGACGAGCTCCTTCCGCTCCAACCCGCTGGGCCTGGCCGAGTTTACTCTCAGCCGCCGCGATCCGGCCTACGTGGGTCGTTCCAAGGAGGTCGACGCGGTGGAAAAGCGCCGCGTTGCCGGCGAGGCAGCAGGCGACTTGGCGGCGCTCGATGCCGAGCTTGCGGGCGTGTTTGAGGCGCTGACCGGCGCGGGCATCGCGGCCGATGCCAAGGCGACCGAGTACGGCTCCATGCTCTATGCCAAGAAGCCCGGCGACGGTTCTGCCCGCGAGCAGGCTGCGAGCTGCCAGCGCGTGATCGGCGGCCTGGCCAACATCGTCCACGAGTACGCCACCAAGCGCTATCGCTCCAACGTGATGAACTGGGGCATGGTGCCCTTCCAGATGGAGGCCGAGCCCAACTTTGAGGTGGGCGACTACGTCTTTGTGCCGGGTATCCGTGCCGCGCTCGATGGCGACCTGAAGGACATCGCCGCCTACGTGGTGCGCGCCGACGGCACGGTCGAGCGGATTGAGCTCTATATTGCCGATATGACGGCAGAGGAGCGTGCCATCGTCAAGGCCGGCTGCCTGATCAACTACAACAAGTTCAAGGCCGCTGCCGAGTAACGTTGCTGTACGCCCCGGACACACCTTTCCCTCGTGCTCACGCGCTTCGCGAGGGTCGCCCGAGGGAAAGGTGTGTCCGGGGCTACCGCGATGTTCTCGTTGGGTCTTGAGGGACGCTAATAAATAGACTTGCTTGATGCCGCCTCTTTTTATTGGGGCGGCTTCTTTTTGTCGAAAACCACCACATTGGGGTCAGGCACCTTTGTGGCGGTCCCGTTTGTCTCGACCTGTAACATCTGGGCCCCTATTTGACGAGCGGTTGTTACAGATTGAGACAAACGATCGCCGCTGATCATTTCATCTCAATCTGTAACATCTAAGATCGAAAAGAGCCGCTAGATGTTACAGATCGAGACAGTCGAGTGCCAGAGTCGAAAACCACCGCAAAGGGCCTGTCCCTTTCGTGGTGGTGGGGGCGAGCTCGATGTTGCCGTGCTCGTTGAACGACATTCTAATGAGCGTCTCTACAGAATTTCATCCGGGCTGGCGGGTTTGGTTGTTTTGGGGATGCCGAGTTTGGATGACGCGAAATCGTCAACATTGTCCTTAATTCCGTCTTTGGTGTAGACAGTGACCATATAGGTGCTGTGTCCGAATTCGCCCTTGTCGCGTGTTGCCCAGGCATCCCAGTAGGCGGCCCCGTTTCGCCCTTTGATTTTTCCGACACGGCGGAGTTCTGTTCGCTTTAATTTCTGGTTGCTATAGATGGTTCGACCGGTCTCCTCGGTGAGCCCGCACTGTCCAAGCATCTTGTCGAGGACTTGGTTCATGTGGCGCTCATCGGTGTTTGGTGCGTAGTCGTAGGCGAGGGTGATGGAGTCGAGTGGCTGGTCGTCGATTAGATAGTTTAGCGCCTGAGGTTCAAGGCAGAAATAGGGGGAGCATCCGTCGACCTTGCCGAGCAACGGTAACTTGGACTGCCAACTTCCGGTGGGAATTGCATATTCGTAGAACACGCCACGGCAGACAAAGGAGAGCGAGGTGGCACGCGAGCCGGCGTCGATCATCCCGCAAAGATCGAAGGGCGAGGCGATACCAAAAGAAAAGGGCGTGATGACGATAAGGAAGAGCATCACGATGGGTATGGCGAGAATGGCGATGACGTTACGACCGGTGGAATGAGACGGCTTCACATGCGCTCCTCGAGACAAAGATCTGTTGAGGATAGGCAGAAATGGATATGTTCAGAGAACAATTCAAGTTTAATCTCATGGCGCGAGATGGTCGACCGTTAGCGTCGAAAACCACCACAAAGGTGCCTGTCCCCTTTGTGGTGGTGAGGAGCGCGCGGCTTCTTTTGGTAATAGTGTTAGCTGGCGGTATCATTAGTGCAGGTGGCGAAGGTTTGCATTGTGGGGTGTTTTGCCGTGAGCCGTTCTGCCCGTATTGGATTGATTGTCTTGGCGCTTGCGATCGCTGTGGTTGGCGCGGGCGCTGTCGGTATGGCATTTCTACCTGCTGCGGTGACGGAGCCGGTGGTCAAGCCTGTGACTCAATCTGTCGAACTTCTGACCGGCGACGACAAGCCCGAGGCCATTACCGTTGATTTTGATGAGCAGCCGGCTGTGCTGGGTATTAGCAATTATCCGCGTATTCAGCTTGGGGCCATGCGCTATACCACGGATACAAGCCTGATCGATAGGGCGTCCGAGCTACTCAAGGGCAAAACATTTAAGCGTTGGTACGGATATGCGTCCTATCGGGCAAAAGCGAACGACATGGTTGGCGGATGTCACTCTTCCATCGAGCTGGACACTGCAAACGGCGCCAAGTTATGTGATGTCTCGTACGATCCGGGCTACGAGGGCAATGAGGGTCCGGGCATCTACATCATGGACGGCGATGTCGCCTATGTCATGGAGGGCGACCAGACCGAGCTCAACGATTTTATGGGTCAGTGTATCCAAGATGCCTATAAACAGACCTGCTTGCCTGACCCGCAGACTGCACGCGATAGTGGGTCTGCCCGTACATGGCTGTTCGAGGATGAGATGCCCTGGACCGTCGAATCGGGAAGTACGGGTTCGGCGAAGGAGTAGAGACCGCGACCACCACAAAGGTGCCTGTCCTCTTTGTGGTGGTTTTCGGTCTGTCTCGATCTGTAACATCTTGGCCGCTAAAAGTGGGCTTGGTGTTACAGATTGAGATTTTCGATTCAGGTGTCTTCTGTTCGTCTCGATCTGTAACAGATAGAGCCCTATTTGCCGACTAGATGTTACAGATTGAGACAAACGGGCGCCGCTGAACAATTCATCTCGATCTGTAACATCTAGAGCCGGAAACGGTCGATAGATGTTACAGATCGAGATAGTGAGGGTACGAGGCCGCAGCGGGTGAGCGTGCCTGCCCCCTATCTCTTAATCACTCATAAAATCTTATATATAGAGACTTAGATTTGTGTATAAGATCGCGCAAAGCTGGCAA
>URDE01000032.1:0-18905 GCA_900546525.1 uncultured Collinsella sp. | reverse complement strand
TGCGAACCTCCAGTCCGGACCGCTTCACGGTCCAACTTTCTGTCCGCACCCCCAAACGGGAACTATTTCACCGCAACTTTTCTTTAGATCGGATTTCGGCCTGATGCTAAGTTTGTAACATTTCAAAACTCTGCCGGATTACGGGGCTGAATTGACAACCTCTATCCATTCCGGTAATTTGCAAATTTCAACAAGCCATCTACCTGCGGTTTTATTTAGGCCATTTTTGCTGTGGTCGGGCATCACCAATCTAGCCCCGTAATCCGCCCTACTTTTGAGAACAGCAAGTATGAAACGGGGCTATTTTTCCCACTCTTTAACGCTATTGCGATCTCCACTCGCAGGACATCCTGAGTTGCGGTGAAATAAGAACTGTTTGGCGGGCAGAAGCCGCTTTTCAATCCCTATTTCACCGCAACTTAGTTGTTACCTGTGGACCAGGCGGGCGCAGAAGTGGCCGTCGTAGGAATCCGCGTTTAAGGGGACGCTTTGGAAGAGGCCTCGAGCGTTCTGGCGGACGGAGACGAGTTTCTTAGCCTGGGCAAACGCGGGCAGCTGCAGGATTTGCGCCTCGGAGAGCGGCGCCACGGTAAAGCCGGCACCCTCGGGAGAAGCCAGGAAGGCATCCACGACCTGAGTGTTCTCCTCAGCAAAAACCGAGCAGGTGGCATAGATAAGCTCACCGCCGGCAGCCACGCGCGCGGCGGCTTCCTTGAGCATCGTCAGCTGCAGTTTAGGAAGCTCAACCGTCACGTCCTTTTCGGTCAAGCGCCACGGAATCTCAGGATGACGGCGCATGGTGCCGGTACCCGAGCATGGGGCATCGATAAACACTGTATCGAACAGAACGGGTTTACCAAGCATGGCATCGAACGACGTGAGGACCGCATCGAGCTCGCATGCATCACCCGAGACGGTACGAACGCCCTTGATACCCGCCTTATGCAGGCGCGCGAGATTCTGGTCACACTTGCGATCATGCAAATCGAGTGCAGTGTGCTGACGGTCGTAGCCGGCACGCTTAGCCTGGCACATCATCACATACGTCTTGGTACCACGACCGGCGCCAATCTCTAGGCAGCGCCCGGGACGAGTAGCCGCAGTAGCGATGAGCTGAGCGTTAAGGTCCGAGGCCACGGCCGCCGCGCGTTCAAACACACCCGACGCAACCGTAGCCTGCGAATCGACCGGCGCATGGCAGCCCGGGAACACCGGCGCCACAAGCTGCGATAGGTACGGATCAGGCTTGGTTGCAAAGGCGTTCTCGTGCAAAGCGAGCGGCGCGGGCGCCAGATTTCCGGCAAAGTTGAGCGCTCCCTCGGGCGTATCGAACGAGGCCATAATGCGAGCGCACAGCCAGCGCGGCATGCCCATCAGGCGAGACAGGCGAACCAATCGGCGCTCGGACTCATCGGCATCCGCCGCAGTGGCAAAGTCCTCGACGTTGTCCGCGACCTTATGCAGTACGGCGTTCGCCAGACCGGCAGCCGATTTAGCGCCGCTACGAACCAGCTCAACGCCCTGACTCACGGCAACGCGACCCGGGGTATGCAGGTAGAGCATCTCGAAGGCCGAGATGCGAAGCGCCATGCGAACGCGCGGCGCGACCTTTTTGGGCTTATCGAGAAACTGATCGAGCAGCTCGTCCAAAATGCCCTGGGTGGCTGCAACACCAAGTGCCAAACGAGCGGCAAAGGCAGAATCGCGCTGGTCAATGGCCTTGGCCGAAGCACGGGACGAGAGAACGTCACGTGCGTACATGCCGCGGCGATCGGCCTCCATCAGCACATCGAGCCCGAGCTTACGCGCGGGGGAAAGCTTGCTCATGACAAAGCACCCCACGTCAGATCGGCGCCCTGCAGGCCGGCAGCCCAGGCAGAAGCAGCCATAGCGCGCTTGCCATCGGGCTTAACCTCAAGCAGCTCGACCGCACCATCGGAAAGTCCCAGGTAGACACGCTTGCTCTTAACGGCAACAGCGCCCTCGCCAAGCGACACATCCGCCAGCGCAGCATCGAGCACGCGAACCGACTTACCGGCAATCACGCAGCGAGCGGGTGCAGTGTCGGACGAAGCCAACACGTGACGCACGCAATCGAGCGCCGCCATCTGCGGATCCAGACGCATCTCCTGCTTGGAAATCTTGGCAGCATGCGTGACGAGCGACTCATCCTGCTCGGTCCACACCGCTGTGTCATCGGCAAGCGAGGGCAGCGTATCGGCCAGCAGCTTACCGCCCAGCTCGCCAAGCTCCATCGTCAGTGCCTCGGCATGCTTGCCGGCGACAGATGTCGAGGCCTGCGCACAATAAGCGCCGGTATCCACGCCATGCCCAATACGCATAATGGAAACGCCGGCAACCTCATCACCAGCAAGAATCGCACGCTGAATGGGAGCGGCGCCACGCCAACGAGGCAACAAGGACGCATGAACATTCACAATACCAAGCGGCGCCATATGCAGCACGTCATCCGGCAAAATGCAACCATAGGCAGCCACGCAGAAAATGTCAGCCTGGGCAGCCTGAAGCGACTCGACAACCTCGGGCGTCATACGATTGGCCTCAACAACCGGCAACCCCAGCTCAAGCGCCTTGGCCTTAACAGGAGAAGGCTCAAGCTTCTTACCACGCCCACGAACAGCATCGGGACGAGTAATGACAAGCGCAATCTCATTCCCAGCCTCAACAAGCGAAGTCAGCGAAGGCACAGCAAAATCAGGCGTACCCATAAACACAATACGCATAAAGAACGTCTCCCCTCAACCAAAGCCGAGACAGCTACAAATAACGGCGGAAAGCCAAGTACACAGCCCATCCGCAATAACAATTCAACAAGAACAAATATACCCAAAACCAAAGAAAGAGCCGCAATAAAAGCAGCTCTCTCAACAAAGCACCTATCAGCGAAGACGTCCCTCCCTGGCCCGACGGCACCCGGGCGAGACAAGCAGCGTCAAAGTAGTCCCCGGGGCGCCCGCCTATATCGTCCCGCGCGCAGTTTCGCAGCGCAGCGAGAATGTTTGACCACGGGATGATATAGGCGGGCGCCCCGGGGACGGACGACCTACTCCGTCTCGCCCGGTCGAGCGCCGCGAGCCAGGGCGTCCTGGTACTCCTTGACGGCCTTGAGCCTCTGCATGGGCTTCAGTCGCTCGAACATGGTGTTGCCGTGCAGGTGATCGATCTCGTGCTGCAGGCACACGCAGAACAGATCGCCCGTGGCCTCATAGCGGATCAGGTTGGCGTCCAAATCATATGCCTCGACGACGACATGGTCGGGACGCTCGATCTCGCAGCTAATGCCAGGGATGGAAAGGCAGCCCTCGCTAAACGGCACCAGATGGTCGCTCTGCTCAACAATGACAGGGTTGATGAGCACATACGGGTCATAGTCGTTCTTGTCACTGTAGTCGCAGTCAATGGTAACGAGCTGAATGAGCTCGCCGATCTGCGGAGCAGCCAGGCCGCAGCCGCCGTTCTCGAACATCATCTTCTTCATCTTCTCGGCAAGTGCCTCGATCGCCGGGGTGATCTCCTCGATGACGGCGCACTCCTGACGCAGACGAGGGTCGGGCGAAAGTACGATTCCGTTGGCTTCCATGGCCATCCTTTCGGGTTGTTACATCAAATCATAGGCATCGACGTCAACGCTCACGCTCACGCCTCGCACGGAGCCCACCTCTTTGAGGCAGGCGTCGATATCATCAGAGACATGGTACCCTACGGGCGACTTCACAAGCAGGTGGAAGCGATAACGGTCCTTAGCTCTCTCGATTACACATGAAGCCGGGCCCAGCACCTGCGGCACCGCGCTGCCCGCCCGCAAAAAGTCGGGAGCGGCGGCATGCCAACGACGCTTGAGCAGCCTTGCGATGCGCCCGATATAGTCCTGCGCATTAGCACGATTCGCCGACCACACCAAAATGTTGACCAGGCGAACGAACGGCGGATACAGGGCGTCGCGGCGCTGGTTCAGGTCATAGTCGGTAAAGATCGAACGGTCGTGCTCGGCAACGGCGCGAATGACCGGGTCCTCGGGCAGATAGGTCTGGATGATAACCTCGCCAGGGCGATCGCCGCGTCCGGCACGGCCCGCGACCTGCTCAAGCAAATCGTAGGCGCGCTCCCCCGCTCTAAAATCGGGCAGCTTTAACGCAAAGTCGGCATTGACTACACCCACAAGCGTGACCTCGGGAAAGTCGAGGCCCTTGGCGATCATCTGGGTGCCCAGCAGCACCGCGCAATCGGCGGCATCGAACTGCTCGAGCAACTTCTTATGCGCGTCCTTGCCACGCGTGGAATCGGCATCCATGCGAATGATGGCGACATCCTCGGGAAGCATCTGGTGCAGCGCGTCCTCGATCTGCTGCGTGCCCAGACCCATTTTTGCCAGGTAACGGCTGCCGCACTTGGGGCAGCGACTCGTGGGCGCGGGATACGGCTGCACGCGCCAGGACGAACCACAGGTGTGGCACTGCAGCGTATGGGTGCGCTCGTGGTACGTAAGCGCCGTAGAGCAGTGGTTGCAGGTGGGAACGCAACCGCACTCGCGGCACATCAAAAACGGCGCAAAGCCGCGGCGGTTATGCAGCAGCACAGCCTTCTCGCGGCGCTCGACCACGCGCTCCAAACCTTCCATCAGCGGTTTAGAGAACATGGAGCGGCTGCCGTGCGAAAACTCGCGACGCAGGTCGGCAATGCGGACCGTGGGTAGCACGGCGTGTCCCGGGCGCTCGGGCATCTCGACGCGCGTCCAGGTGACACCTTTGTACGTGCCGCGGCGGCAGCGGTCGAGGGCCTCGGCAGAAGGCGTAGCCGAGCCCAGCACGAGTGGGCAGCGATAGCGGCGCGCCATCTCGGCCGCCACCTCGCGCGCATGGTAGCGCGGACTGGAGCCCTGTTTGTAGCTGGTCTCGTGTTCCTCGTCGATGATGATGAGGCCCAGGTCGCTGAGCGGGCAAAAGAGTGCCGAGCGCGCGCCGACGACAACACGGGCGGCACCGCTGGCAACCATGTCCCACTGGTCCAGGCGCTCACCGGCCGAAAGGCGCGAATGGAACACTGCGACTGTCTCGCCAAAGCGCGAGCGGAAACGGCCGACGGTTTGGGCCGTCAGCGATATCTCGGGCACAAGCACGCAGGCCGAGCGACCGGCCGCGAGCACACGCTCGATAGCGGAGAGGTAGACCTCGGTTTTACCGGATCCGGTGACGCCGTCGACAAGGACCACATCGCCGTGTGCGTCCAGGCGAGCACGCTCAATCTGCGCGAGCGCCTGCTGCTGGCCGTTCGTGAGCGCGACCGGCGCCTTGCCGCTCGCGGAGGACAGCGTAGTCCGCTCGCTGCAGCCGCGCCAGGCACGGCGCTCCTCCACCACCACGACGCCGCGTTTTTCGAGCGCCTTGATGGTCGCCGACATGCTGTTGTAGAGCAGGTTGAGATCGCGCGTCGTGACCGGCCCGCACTGGAGCGCCTCGATGAGCTGGCGCTGACGAACGGCGGTCTTGGGCGGCGTATAGTCAAAGCCCTCGGGCGTGAGCATGACCCAGCGGTTTTGAATAGGCTTGACGGCTGGGCGCTCAACCGTCCACGCCCCGTCATCGCCCTTCACGACACGCGGGCTGCCGCCCGGAGGCAAAAACAGACGCAGGCATTCGGAAAGCGTCGCGACATACTCGCGGCTCATCCAACGCGCAATGCGGGCGGCCTCGGCACCAAAGAGCGGTTTGCTGAGGATGGCCTCGATAGGCCTGATGCGCGCGGCATCGAGAGCGTCGTTACCTTGCAGGTCGGCCAGTTCGGGCGAGATGTCGACGATATAGCCCGCGGCCGCACGGTTGCCAAAGTGGACCAGGACCGTAGACCCGATCTGGGCCTCGTTGGCGAGGGACTGCGGGATGCCGTAGGCAAAAGGCTCGGACAGAGCACGGGTGGGAATGTCCAGGACCACGTTCGCGTAGGCGGCATTAGGCTCTGGCGCAGGGTCGGGCTTGGCCTGTTTGGCCGCGTGGGCATGCTTCGCGGAAGCCTGCTCGGGTTCGGGCGAATCAAACAGCGACAGTTGCTCGACCATGGTCTCTGTACCTCCCATCCCATACGTCTTTAGAAACAAGAGCCCCACTCGTGGTGAGCGGGGCTCGGATACATGCGTTTACGCGACTGTTACAGCGCCATCGTGCGGGCGCGGTCGATGCGCGCCAGGCAGTCGTCGCGGCCAATGAGCGCCATGGTCTCGCCCAGCGGAGGGCTCACCATGTTGCCGCAAACGGCGACGCGCACGGCCTGGAACACCACGCGCTTCTTGAGGTCCATCTGCTCGGGCAGCGGCTCAAGCGCAGCGTCGATGTTGGCGGCGGTCCACACGCCCACGTCCTCAAGCGCGGCCTTGGCGGCGTCCAGAATGACGCCCATGCCCTCCTTGGCCAGGCCCTTGTTGACGGACTTCTCGTCATACTCGAGCGTCTCGGCCGTGGCAAAGATGGGGGCGGCGACGGTCACGGCGTCGGCCGGCATCTTGGTGCGCGGCTTGACGATGGCGGCGAGCGCGTCAATCCAGTCCTCGCCGTACTCGACGTTGCCCTCGATCATGCCAGCCTCGTGTAGCTCGGGGACCATGATCTCGTCGGCAAACTGGGCGTCGGACATGCCGTTGATGTACTCGGCATTGACCCAGTCGAGCTTCTTGGGGTCGAAGGTCGCCGGGTTCTTGGAGATGCGGTCGAGCGAGAACTTGCTGGCCAAGACATCGCGCGGGATGATCGTGGTCTCGCCGTCGAGCGACCAGCCGAGCAGCGCCAGGTAGTTGACGAACGCGTCAGGCAGGTAGCCCGCATCGCGGTACTCCTCCACCGAGGTGGCGCCGTGGCGCTTGGAGAGCTTCTTGCCGTCGGAGCCCAGAATCATGGAGATGTGGGCGAACGTGGGCACGGGCGCGCCGAGAGCCTCGTAAACCATGACCTGGCGCGGGGTGTTGGACAGGTGATCGTCGCCGCGGATGACGTGGGTAATCTTCATCATGGCGTCGTCGACGACGGTCGCGAAGTTGTACGTGGGCGTGCCGTCGGAGCGGAAGATGACAAAGTCGTCGAGCTCCTTGGCATCGAAGGTCACCTCGCCGTGAACGGCGTCGTGGATGACGACGTCGCCGCGGTCCTCGGGCACCTTGATGCGCAGGACGTAGGGCTCGCCGGCCTCGATGCGGCGGCGCGCCTCCTCGGGATCAAGATCGCGGCAGCGGCGCTGATAGCCCTGGAAGGGATCCTTGCGCTCCTGCGCGGCCTTGCGGTCGACCTCGAGCTGCTCCTTGGTGCAGAAGCAGGGATAGGCCTTGCCCTCGTCCCAGAGCTTCTGGGCGGCCTGCTTGTACAGGTCCAGGCGCTCGGTCTGTGCATAGGGGCCAAAGTCGCCGCCCACCTCGGGACCCTCGTCCCAGTCCAGGCCCAGCCAACGCATGGCGCGCAGGATGATCTGCGTGTTCTCGTCGGTGGAACGGGTGGGGTCGGTGTCGTCGATGCGCAGGATGAACGTGCCGCCGTTTGCGCGGGCAAAAGCCCAGTTATAGATAGCGGTGCGGGCGCCGCCGATGTGCAGCTTGCCCGTCGGTGAGGGTGCAAAGCGGACGCGAACGTCTGATGCCATGGAAATCTCCTCGATTGCAGGATGGATGTCTAACTGCACCAGTATAAAGCAACAATGCCCACCTCCGCACAATGGGCACCGACCTACTCATTGGGGACAGACTTAAATGACTACCCAATGAGCACCCGACTGGTCATTTAAGTCTGTCCCCAATGAGTAGGTGCGGAAAGGGTGTGAATGTTGGATTTACGCGCTATGATGTCTCCTTGCATACAGAGCCCGGCGGAATGGTAACGGTCGCCGGGACGCGTTTTTGAAAGGACAATCATGTCAGAAGAACTTCGTTCCATCCCACCCCAACACGGGTCCTTTGTGTTTACGTCGGAGTCGGTGACCGAAGGTCATCCCGATAAGATCGCCGACCAAATCAGCGACGCCGTCCTCGACGCAATCCTCGCCAAAGAAATAGAGCTGCAGGAGCAGGGCTATATTGCGCCCAACGGCGTGCCCGCCAACGTGGAAAACGTCCGTTGCGCCTGCGAGACCCTCGTGACTACCGGCACCGTCATCGTCGCCGGCGAGATCCGCACCCAGGCCTACGTCGACGTGCAGGAGATTGCCCGTGGCGTTATCCGCCGCATCGGCTACAACCGCGCCAAGTTTGGTTTTGACTGCGATACCTGTGGCGTCATGAGCCTCATCCACGAGCAGTCCCCCGATATCGCCCAGGGCGTCGACGAGTCCTTCGAGACCCAGACCGGCGCCACCACCGACCCGATCGACCTGATCGGCGCCGGCGACCAGGGCATGATGTTTGGCTATGCCTCCAACGAGACCAAGACCCTCATGCCCATGCCGCACTACCTGGCGAGCCGCCTGGCCGAGCGCCTGGCCGCCGTGCGCCACGACGGTACCCTGCCCTATCTGCGACCCGACGGCAAGACCCAGGTCACCGTGCGCTACGACGACGGCAAGCCCGTCGAGGTCACGACCGTCGTCATCTCCACGCAGCACGCAGCCGAGATCGAAGACATGGGCAAGATCAAGGACGACCTCATCGAGCATGTCATCTCGCCTGTCATGGCTGCCGAGAACATGCCGTGGGACAACGCCGATATCTACGTGAACCCCACCGGTCGCTTTGTCGTGGGCGGCCCCATGGGCGACACGGGCCTAACCGGCCGTAAGATCATCGTCGACACCTATGGCGGCTACGGCCGTCACGGCGGCGGCGCCTTTAGCGGCAAGGACTGCACCAAGGTCGACCGCTCCGCCGCATACGCCGCGCGATGGGTCGCCAAGAACGTGGTGGCCGCCGGTCTTGCCGACCGCTGCGAAGTCGAGCTGGCCTACGCCATCGGCGTGTCCAAGCCCCTTTCGATCATGGTCGATACCTTTGGCACCGCGCATGTTGCCGAGGACAAGATCGTCGAGGCCGTGGAGAAGACCTTCGACCTGCGCCCGGGCGCCATCATCCGCGACCTAGACCTGCGCCGCCCCATCTACGAAAAGACGGCAGCCTACGGTCACTTTGGCCGCGAAGACCCCGACTTCACCTGGGAGAAAACCGACCGAGTCGAAGAACTCAAAGCAACCTGCGGTCTGTAAGCTAACAATAAAAGCCACAGCCAAATAAAAACGCACCAAAAGAAGTACCGGCTCCAACCGGTACTTCTTTTTTATTTAAACGGTGGTGAAGATGAGCCGACCTGGGAAATGGAATAGGTCACAGACCGATAAATTTTGCAGCAGAGCGACTCCAACCATGTATCCTAAGTTCCGAGGGCTTTGGTATTTGGTCGATCGCGAGTTCCGCACGAGCCGGAGGCCACTTAATGTGGCCTCCGTGCGAGCAGGACTGTCCGAGCAGGCGACCAAATACCAAAGCCCTCGGAACGGCGGGACAGAGTATGCCCCGCCCCTCGGGACGACGAGATAAAGAAGGAGCAGCCATGGCAGGCAAGCCGCAAACACTAGCAACGACCTCGGCATTCGAGATCTTGGGCCCCGTCATGGTCGGCCCCAGCTCGTCGCACACCGCCGGCGCCCTGCGCTGCGCCCAGGTTGCCGCCAGCCTGCTGGAAGGCCGCATCACCAAGGTCACCTTTGGCCTGTGGAACTCCTTTGCCCATACCTACCGCGGCCACGGCACCGACCGCGCGCTCGTCGCGGGTATCTTGGGCCTCGATACCGACGACGAGAACATCAAGCAGGCCTTTGACCTCGCGCGCGAGCAGGGTCTCGACTATCACTTTGACATCAAGGGCGACGACGCCTCCATCCACCCCAACACCGTCGACATCGACATGGTCGATGACACGGGCGCCACGGCACAAGTCCGCGGCGAAAGCCTGGGCGGAGGCAAGATGCGCATCAGCCGCATCAACGGCGTCGGCGTCGACATCTCGGGCATGTATTCCACACTGTTTGTGGCGCACCAGGACGTCCCCGGCGTGCTCGCCGCGCTCACGAACCTGCTCGCCTACGCACACGTCAACATCGCCTTCTGCCGCACCTACCGCACCGAGGTGGGCGGCCAGGCTTATTCCGTCTTTGAGACCGACGGCGCTCCCGACGATACCGTCGTCCCCATGCTGCGCAAGCTCGACAATGTCGATTACGCCACGTTTATCGAACTCCCGGGATCGGCCTCGTCGCTCTCCCCCGGCGTCTCGGCCAAGGAGATCTTCGATGACGGCGAGCAGCTACTCGATGCGTGCGCCGAGCTCGGCTTAAATATCGGCGCCGTCATGGCCGTGCGCGAGGCGCGTCTAACCGGCGAGGCCCATGCTATCGCAGCCATGCGCCGCGTGCTCGATGTCATGCGCGAGGAGACCACGGCCCCCATCGCCAATCCGCAGCGATCGCTCGGCGGGCTTATCGGCGGCGAGGCCAAACTCGTCGATGCCACCCGCCGCAACGATTTGAGCACAAGCCTGATGGGCCCCGTTCAGACCGATGCCGTGGCCCGCGCGATGGCCGTGCTCGAGCGCTCCGCCACCATGGGCGTGATCGTTGCCGCCCCCACGGCCGGCTCCGCAGGCGTCGTCCCCGGCTGCGTGCTGGCGCTCGCCGATCACCTCCAGCTCGACGACGAACAGGTCATGGATGGCCTCTACTGCGCCGCAGCCATCGGCCTCAACCTCACCACGAGCGCCTGCGTCGCCGGCGCCGAGGGCGGATGCCAGGCCGAGGTTGGAAGCGCTGCCGCCATGGCCGCCGCCGCGCTGGTCCAGATGATGGGCGGCACGCCCGAGCAAGCGCTCGACGCCAGCTCCATTGCACTGAGCAACCTGTTGGGCCTCGTTTGCGACCCCGTCGGCGGCCTTGTCGAGGTGCCCTGCCAAAACCGCAACGCCATCGGCGTGGCCGCGGCCTTCAGCTCGGCGCAGCTCGCCCTCGCCGGCATCAAGAGCCTGGTGCCGTTTGACCAGATGGCGCACGTGATGCTCTCGGTGGGCCACGCCCTGCCCGCCACGTTGCGCGAGACGGCCAAGGGCGGCATCGCGCAGGCTCCGGCAGCACTCTCGGCGTGCACAAAATGCGGAATATGCGGATAGTGAGCAAAAGCGAACGATAGGTGGGACATATGTCCCACCTATCGTTTATCGCCACTGTTTTCGTAACACAAGCAATTGCGTAATCGCTATAATTCAAGCCCAGTTAAAACACGATGAGCCGTAAAGCGAAACTCGAAGGAAATATACACGATGTCGCAACTCGACCGCAGCCAACTGATCCCCGATCCGCAACAGCCCAGCAGGCAGCCCGGAGGCATCCAATCGCCCCGTCCCATTGCGCCAGCCCATGGTCAACAGCACGGCGCGGCAAATACCTCCCCGCGCCCCAATCAGGGCCAGCATCAGCAGCGTCAGCAGCGTTCCGCACATGGCGCCGGTCACAACCAGGGCCCTTCGCACACTCGAGTTTCCAACAACCGCGGCCCCGCCAACAACCGCTCCGCAAAGGGCAATAAGACGGGCGGCAAGACGGCGTTCTTCGTCGTCCTCGGCCTTGTCGCTATCGTCTATATCGTGGGCGTCGTGGCGTTTTCGCAGATTGCCTACCCCAACACCACCATCGCCGGCGTCGATATCTCGTTTTCCAACGCCTCATCCGCCGCCACTAAGGTTAACTCGGCATGGAAGCATTACAAACTTACCGTCTCGGGCGACGACTTTAGCTGGACCTACCAACCCAAATCCGATGAGCCCATCGTCGACGGCGAAACTGCCGCAAAAGAGATCATCAGTCACAATGAAGCCTTTATGTGGCCGGCCCGCCTTGTCGAGTCGTTAAGCGGCAAGGCCAAGACCACCGTCGCCAATAATAAGGTCAACCTCGATCAAGACGTCGACCTGTCCATGCTCTCCAATGCCTTTGATCAAAAGCAGTTCGAAGAGGATCTGGGCGCCGCCATAGATGCCTTCAACGAAGGTCGTTCTGGCACCTTTGAGGCCTCGAGCTCCTATGACGAGCAAGCTGGCAAGTTCACCGTGGAGAAGGCCCGCTCCAACGAAAAGCTCAGCCGCAAGCACGTGATCAAGTATGCCGAGCTTGAGCTCGCAACGCTGGCCGAATCCGTTGACATTACCAAGATCGGCAACGACGCCTACGAGCCCCTCAACGGCACACTCACCAACGACCAGATTCAAGCCGCATGCGATGCCACCAACAACTTCCTGGGCGTCAACGTGAGCCTCAAGCTTAACGGCGATGAGGTCGGCAAGGTCGACGGTAGCTCGGTGCTGCAGTGGATCAGCTTTGCAGACCCTGCAAACCCCACGCTCGACACCTCCCAGATCAGCAAGTGGGCAGCAGACCTCGCCAATGGCTTTAATACCGTAGGAACCACACGCTGGTGGACACGAGCCGACGGCAAGCAGTGCGCCGTCGAAGGCGGTGACTTTGGTTGGTCCATCGACAGCAGCACGCTTGCCAAGCAGGTCGAGGATGCTATTAACAACAAGCAGACCGGCGAGATTGAGATCAATTACTCCCAGAAGGCCGACACCTTTACCGCCAAGGGCGAGCCCGATTGGAAGGCGTATATCGACGTCGACCTGTCCGAGCAGCACGCGCGCTACTATGACGAGAGCGGCAATATCGTTTGGGAGGCCAACTTTATTTCCGGCAAACCGGGCGAAGACGCCACCCCCGAGGGCGTGTGGCAGATCAACAGCAACGACGGCGCCACCAAGCTTATCGGCGCCAAGGACCCCAAGACCGGTAAGCCCAAATACGAGAGCCCGGTGAGCTACTGGATGCCGTTTGAGGGCAACATGGTTGGCTTCCACGACGCTACCTGGCAAAACGATTCGAGTTTCGATAGTGCCGAATCGTATAAATGGTGCGGTAGCCACGGCTGCATCAATCTGCGCCTGGCCGATGCCAAGGCGCTCCACGACTGCATCAAAGTCGGTCTGTGCGTGGTCGTGCATTCCTAGCACGTCACGCGCAACGCAACAAAGCTCAGCGACACCTACCTTTCGATGCTGAAAGAAACGCGCCTATGCGCCCGCCCCAACCGGTGGGCGCATATACTTATCGCGGTATGTTCTATAAAGGAGACGCAATGTCGAATGTCCCCACCATCACCCCGGGCCCCGACGATACCGGGCGCGTGCCGGAAGGCGCAACTGAAAAGCTGCCGTTTATCACCAGCGCCCCCACGGCGCAGCAAAACGACGGCGAGCAAGGTAACGCCGGAATATCCGACGATGAGGCCTACGCAAAGCTCAAGTCCAAGCGTGCCGAACGGCGACACAAAAAGCTCGTCCGACGCGGCATTGCGGCCGGCATCGTGGGCGGCATTATTCTGATTGCCATTATCGCGAGCGTTATCCTCAACTCGCAGCCGCAATCTGCGGACGGACCTGTTACCGACATGGTCATGGAGGGCACCTTTACCACGACCGTCGAGGCAAAAGGACAGCTCAAGCCTATTTCGGCCTCGGTCGTCTCCCCTTCTGTCGATGGCACGGTAGCATCGATCAACGTGCAAGCCGGCCAGTCCGTCAACGAGGGCGACGTGCTCATGACCATTAAAAACGACGAGCTCGATCGCAACGTTGCCGAGGCGCAGCGCGCGGTGACTGCCGCACAGGAAGACCTGAAAAACGCGCAAGCAGCACTTGCCGCCGCACAGGCAGCACCGACGCTGGATGTCGACGGAGCGACCGCCCCGACGGATGTAACCTCCGACGCCAGCGCCGTGTCGAGCGCCCAGCGCAATCTCGCCTCGGCCCAGGCAACCCTGGATCAGGCAAACGCCAAGGCGGCCGAACGCACCGTAAAGGCCCCCAGCTCAGGTAGCGTCGTCGAGCTCAACGCCAAAGTAGGCGCCACGGTGACCGGAGGCATGGTCATGGGCGAAGGCGACACGAGCGGCGGCAAGCAGTGCATGCAGATCGCTGACCTCTCCAAGATGAAGGTGACGGTTCAGGTGGGCGAAAAGGACATCGCCAAGATCGCCGTGGGTCAGAGCGCCAACGTTACCTATCCCGCGTTTCCCGATATCGTGAGCCAGGGCACCGTCACGGCTATCGCATCGGTGGCAAACTCCGACGCCGCCAACGGTGGTGGCGGAAGCGTGACCTTTAACGTCGACATCCTCATTGAGGCACCCGATAGCCGCCTTAAGCCCGGTATGACTGCCGAGGTCTCGGTGGTAACCGAGCAGCTTGACGACGTGGTCATGGTGCCCACCATGGCGTTGATGACCGAGGACGGCGAGCACTATTACGTCAACGTGGCCACCGATGACGAAGGCAAGGAAACGCGCCGCGTGAAGGTGACCGTCGTGACGCAAAACGACAACGACGCCGTGGTCGGCAAGACGCAGGTCAAGCGCGACGACCAGGGCAACGAGATCAACCCCGACGTGCCGGTTACCAAGCTGCGCGATGGAGACACCATCGTGGTGGATACCGGCGCAGGCATGACGGCAGACGGCGGCGACAGTATGCCTGCCGATGAGGGCATGTAATGCGCCCCGTCATCGACATCCGCAACGTGCACCGCATCTTTGAGAGCGAGGCCGGTTGCGCTCACATCCTGCACAATGTGAGCCTGGCGGTGGACCCCGGTGAGTTCGTCGCCATCACCGGCCCCTCGGGCTCAGGCAAGTCGACGCTCATGAACATCCTGGGTTGCTTGGACAAACCGACGGCGGGCGACTATTACCTGCAGGGCCTCAATGTCGCCGAACTGGACGATGATGAGCTCACCGAGGTGCGGGCGCTGAGCATCGGCTTTGTCTTTCAGAGTTTCAACCTGCTGCCGCGTCTGTCGGTTATCGAAAACGTCATGCTGCCGCTGTCCTACACCAATGTGCCGCGCAACCAGCGCGAGATGCGCGCCGTGCACGCACTGCAAGCCGTCACGCTACCGGTCGACCATTGGGACCACCGCATATCAGAACTCTCTGGTGGACAGATGCAGCGCGTTGCCATCGCGCGCGCCCTCGTCAACGATCCGCCCATCATCCTGGCCGACGAGCCCACGGGAAACCTAGACTCGACAACTGGGGCACTCGTCATGGAAACCTTCCATAAGCTCCAAGAACGAGGCAAGACCATCGTACTCATCACGCACGACCCGGGCATTGCTGCCGAGGCCGACCGTGCCGTGACTATCCGCGACGGGCGAATCCATGACGGCGCATATATCGCGCAGGCGCCGAATACGCTACGCGGAGCCGTCAACAGCCTACCCGCGATTTGCGTACCTTCTACACCGCCGAAAGGAGCAGAGGCATGAGCACCCGCGATCTTGTCCAAGAAGCCCTGCACTCGCTCGAGGCCAACAAGGGACGTAGCCTGCTCACCATCCTGGGCATCGTCATTGGCATCGCCTCGGTCATAGCCATGACCTCGCTCATCGGCGGCATCCAAAACAGCTTGGTCAACAGCTTGGGCCTCAATGCGGCCCGCATGGTGCAGATCTACTCGTCCCAAGAGCTCACCGATTCGGATGTCGAGAAGCTGCGCAAGACGGTGCCGCAAATCGAGCAGATCGGCATCGTCGACAGCGCCTATTCCGAGTACAAAGTTGGAGATAAGAGCTATACCGTCATGGCCCAAGGTGTCGATAGTGACATGCTCGATGCCGTGGGCGCCAGCAAGATCGTTGCCGGTCGCACCTATAACGACATCGAGTCCAAATCCGGCGCGCGCGTGGCGCTCATTGGCCGCGGCGGCGCCGATCAACTGTACGGCAACGAACAGGACGCGATTGGCAAGACCATCAAGGTTTCGAGCGGAGACGTGCAGATTATTGGCGTCATCGACGGCGGCAACGACTCCATGGGCTCGCTGAGCCTGTACATGCCACGAGAAACGATCGCCGAGCTTTTCGGCGATGACAATCCATCGTTTCCCAGTGTGACGGCACTCGCCGCTGAGGGCACCGATATGGACGAGCTCTGCAAGACGATCGAGTCCAAGGTGCGCAGCATGAAGGGCATCTCGGAGGACGACGAGTACGACAGCGTGTCGGCAAGCTCCATGAAGAGCGCTATCGATGCCCTCAACTCCTTTATGGGCGCCTTCTCGCTCATCATAGGCGCCGTTGCTGGCATCTCACTTCTAGTCGGCGGTATCGGCATTATGAACATGATGCTCACCAACGTGACCGAGCGCATTCGCGAGATCGGTATTCGCCGCGCTCTGGGCGCAAGCCGACGCGATATCACGGCCCAGTTTTTGGCCGAATCCTCGGCGCTGTGCATCACCGGCGGCATTTTAGGTGTCGTGATTGGCTATCTGCTGGCCTGGGGGCTCACGTTCTTTGCCGCCAACTCGAGCATTATGAGCGAGTTTGGGGCCACTGGGACGATTACGCCGAGCTTCTCCATTACGACCGTGCTGCTCGCGTTTGCCGTATCGGTCGGCATCGGCGTGGTCTTTGGCTTCTACCCCGCCCGCCGCGCCGCGAAACTCGACCCCGTGGAGTGCCTGCGCTACCAGTAGAACCTCAACCCTAAGTTGCGGTGAAATAGGGACTGTTTAGGCCGCTAGAAGACCAATTCAGTCCTTATTTCACCGCAACTCAGGGAGGATAAGGCGCTAGTGCTATTCGAAACGAGATTCCAGGCTGGATAGGCCGTTGAGAGTTAGGTCGTTGGCGACCGCCGAGACGCGCTCGATGGGAACCGAGCCGTCCGACAACGCCCACGTGCGATAGATGCCGATAATGCCGGACAGCAAAAACGCCAGGTAGTAATCGAACATCTCATCCTTTAGACCCTCGGGCAGCAGATCGCGCTCAGCGATCTCGTGCTCGAGCGGCACACGCAGACGAGCCATAAAGTCGTCGAGCGGAATGTTTTCGATCAACTGGCGATTAAGCACAAGGTTGTTACACAGCGCCTCGTTAACGGTCTTGAAAAAGGACGCCGCAGCGCCAAGTGCGCGCTCGTTGGTGTCGCCGCCCATGGAGGAAAGCGTCTTCTCGACTGAATCGACGATCATCTCGACCACATCGGCGGTAATGGCGTCGAGCAAGCCGTCGACCGTGCCAAAGTGCACGTAGAAGGTCTTACGGTCGACATTTGCCTCGCGCGCGATAGCGCTCACCGTAATATCGGCCAAGGGCTTTTCCATAAGCAGTCGCTCAAACGCCGAAAGAATCGCATTGCGACTACGGACGATACGACGGTCAAGGCGCGGTTTGGTGGTAGCCATAGACGTGTCCCCTTCATGTCAACAGCCCACCTGTAAGTCCTCTACATGTGGGAGATAATCAACGTAAGAGGATTATCCTACAACTCACATCGCAATGACGAGCGTCATCAAGAACGCACGACTCGCCGACCGGGCCCTAAGATCGCTTCTTTTTATTGAGCGCCGCCGGGGAAACGCGAATGCCGTCGCCAGTCTGGCGAACGTAGGTCTGGCGTGCCGGCTTAGGGGCCACAGCAGGCTTTTGAGCACGTTGATTGGGATCAACGGTAACCTGGCACGCAGGATGTGCCTTAACGGGCGTAGAGGGCGTCTGAGGCGTGCGCCCGAGCTTGCGCATCATACGGTCCCAGCGTGCATGGATACTCTCGTTGTGAGCGCTCTTAAGGCCCAGCAGCGGGGCGGCCAAAATGGTCGGCGCGATAAAGGTGATCAGACGCCACAGCAGATAGCCGGCAGTCGATGCCGATCCAAAGAAATGACCCAGGAACAGCGCGAAACCACCCTCGGCGCCGCCGGTGCCACCGGGCAGGGGAACAGCAGAGCTCAGGAGCTGAACAAAGGCGCTCGCGGCCATGACCGAGAAAAAGTCGACTTCGTGGTGGCCAAAGGCAAGCATCAAGAAATACGGCACGAGGTAGAAAAACGCGAGCTGCAACATGGTGATAACCACCGTGAGCAGCATGGACGAAAAGTGGCCGGCCGAAAGCTTGAACTTCTCGGAGAACGAGTAGATTTCGCCGTCGACAAACGTACGCCAGCCCTCGATCTTGGTGGCCGAGACACCCATTCGCTCGAGCCAATTGATAATGCAGTGCGCGACGCGCGTGACGGTCTTGGGCATGAGCGCGACGGCAAAGATGCCAAGCAGAATGCAGCAGTGGCCGCCAAAGCTAAAGACGCACAGCAGCGTCATGTCGCCATAGCGTTCGGCGAAAAACGGCATGCGGGCAAGCAGCAGAATGGCGCCCCAGGCAACGAGGCCAAACTGATACACGATAAAGCGCGTGAACTGCGTGGCACCGGCCTCGCCGACGTTTTGGCCTGCCTTGGTCAGGCGGTAGATCTGGGCAGGCGTGGAGCCCATCATCATGGGCGTCAGGTTGCCAAAGAAGATACCGCTCGCCTCGACCGAGATCAGATCGCGAATGCCGACGGGCGAATTGGGATCGAGCCAGACGGCGATCGCATAGGCAACGATGCCAAAGAACAGGTACAGGAACATGCAAAAGCATGCAGCAACGAGCCACGGCGCTTGAACGCTCGACATGGCGGCCCAGAACTGTCCCATCTGCCCGGTCACGACCAGATAGACGATATAGCCAACCAGCACGACGCCAATAAAAATGGCACCGCGACGTGCACTCTTGTTGTCATCGCCGCCCGAGGCCTCAACCTCGACCTGGGGCTTAGATGTATGCTGAGAGGACTCCTTCATGAGGCTCCTTCTGACCGTCCAAATATCTTGCATATTGTACCCGCAAGGGCCACAAGCAGAACGTAAAGCTATGGGCCAAATGGGAATAGCAGATGGTTTGCTCGGAAATAAAAAACCCGGACTTCCGTGAGAAGTCCGGGTCTCTAATTCATGGTAGCCCGTACCAGATTCGAACTGGTGATCTCCGCCTTGAGAGGGCGGCGTCC
>URDE01000031.1:0-19555 GCA_900546525.1 uncultured Collinsella sp. | reverse complement strand
GCATCGCTTCGATTCTCTCCGAGAACCATATCGTCGAAAATCCCAAGGATTATTACGCGGCGGTCAAAAAGCTCAACGCCGACATGTCGCTCAAGCCCGGCACCTACTCGTTCACCACGCTCATGGACGCGACCAAGGTCGTTCAGCAGCTCATGGAGGGCCCCAATGCCGGCTCCGATGCGCTGACAATCCCCGAGGGCCTGACGGTCGACCAGGTTGCCGACCGCGTGGCCCAGGCCTACGACAGTATCTCCAAAGAGGACTTCCTCAACCAGGCGAAGGCCAGCAATTATGTGAACGACTATGCGTTCCTGAAAGGCGCTGCGAACGATTCGCTCGAGGGCTTCCTGTTCCCTAAGACCTACTCGTTGGGCAAGGACCCGAGCGCCGATGATGTGATTCGCGCCATGCTCGATCAATTCAACACCGAGTACAAGTCGCTCGATTTTGCCGGTTGCGAGGCCAAAATCAAGGAGCGCTACGGCGTGGAGATGTCTGATTACGACATCATCAATCTCGCTTCCATCGTTGAGCGCGAAGGCCTCAACGCCGAGCAGCGCGCGCATGTCGCCTCGGTGTTCTACAACCGTCTTGCCGGCAAGCTCGATGGTCTGCGCTACCTCAATAGCGATGCGACCATGATGTATGTCACCGGCGGCGAAGTTACCGCCGCCGACCTGCAGAGCGATAGCCCGTATAACACCTATAAGCACGAGGGCCTGCCGCCCACGCCCATCTGCTCTCCGTCGCTCGAGGCACTCAAGGCAACCCTTGAGCCCACCGACTCCGATGACTTGTATTTCTACATTACGCAGGACGAGGAGTATTTCTCTCAGACCTACGAAGAGCACCAACAGTCTTGGAATTAAACATGAGGATTTTCAGCCCCAAACGATATGTTGCCTCGGTCGACCGCATCGACCTTGATACCCTGTGGGCCGACGGCAAGCGCGCCATTTTGCTCGACCGCGATAACACCCTGGTGCCGCGTGATACCGAGCAGGTTCCCGCTGCCGTCTCGGCCTGGCTCGACGCCGCTCGTGCCAAGGGCTTTAAGCTGTGCATGGTGTCGAACAACTGGCATCGCGACCAGGTCATGAGCTCAGCACGCGAGCTGGGGCTCGAGGCCATCAGCCATGCCATGAAGCCTGCACCGTTTGCTCTCAAGGCCGGTCTTAAGCGCTTGGGCGCCACGGCCGATGAGGCTGTGCTGATCGGTGACCAGCTGTACACGGACGTGTGGAGCGGTAACTTTGCCGGCGTCGATACGATCTTGGTAAAGCCGCAGGCCACGCAGGACCTGTGGTATACGCAGATCTTCCGTATCTTTGAGCGCCGGGCCCTGCGCGACCTTCCCTGCGAGGAATAGGTTTCGTCATGTCCCAGCACACCAAGCACGGCTGCGACCATATCTTCTTTATCGGGTTTTTGGGTGCGGGCAAATCGACGCTCGCACGCAACGTGGGCACGATGTTCAAGCGTCGGTTTATTGATACCGACCGCCTTGTCGTGCGCCGTTGCGGCAAATCGGTAACCGAGATTTTTGAAACCGAGGGCGAGGAGCGCTTTCGCGAGCTCGAAACCTCGGCGCTCCGTTCGCTCCAAAGCGAGCGCAGCTTGCTGGTTTCGTGCGGTGGCGGCATTGTCGAGACGCCGGTCAATATCGAGCTCATGCACCAGATGGGTACCTGTGTGTACCTCGAGGGCGATTTTGAGGATTCGATGCGCCAGATCCGCCGCTCCGACACGCGTCCCGATTTCCGCTCGCCCGAGCACGCGGCGCTGCTCTTTGAGCATCGCCGTCCGTTATATCGTCAAGCTGCCGATCTTACCCTTGATATTCGCAACAAGTCCTTCGAGGACGTTTCCTACCTTTGTGCCGAGATGCTTTTGGAGCGTGGACTGCTATGATTCGCCGTCAACTTATCAATTTCCAAAACCGCAGTGTCGATGTCCGCGTCGGATTGGGCGCGTTCGAGGAGCTGTCGCGCATGTTTGCCTCGGCTGTGGGCAAACCCAAGCGGGCGATGGTGGTTTGGAACAGCGCCACATCCGAGCGTTTTGGCGAGGTTGTCGAGCATGCGCTGGTCGACGCCGGTTTTGCCGTGTCGCCGCTTGTCCTCGAGGTTTCGCCTGCCGGTGCTACGCTGGCCGATGCCGATACCGTTTTTGGCGCCCTGTCGGCTAACGGCATTACCTGCGACGATCTCGTTGTCGCTGTCGGCGACACGGCGACCTGCTCGGTCGTTTGCTGGTGTGCCAATCAGTGGTGCGGTCGCACCGAGTGCGCCTTGCTGCCGACGACGTTCGACGCCATGCTCACGGTCGCGACGACTATGAAGCCACTCGTCGCCTCGTCGGCGAATGCGCTTCCCGCTATCGCGTTCCGTCCCGAGCCGGGCTTGGTCGTGTGTGACCTCGAACTTGTTCGCGAAGCGGACCCCGAGGACCTCAAGCTCGGTTATGCGGTACTTGTTGGCACCATGCTTTCGAGCAGCAAGTCCCGTTGGAATCAGTTTACCGAGACCGTCCCCGAGATTCTCGCTGGCGAGGAAGTCGCGCTTGTCAATGCCGTTCAGTGGTCTCAGACTGCCCGCAAGGACGTACTGATGGCCACGAACCCGAGCGCCCGCCATGCGCTCGATTTTGGCAAGACGGGGGAGCGTACCCTGCGCGCCTGCTTGGGCGATGCCGCTTCGCAGGTCCCCGCATACCAGCTCCTTTCCGAGGGTATGCGCTTTGAGGCGCGCCTAGCACATGATGCCTGCGACTTCGATATCGACTACGTGTTTGAGGTTGATGACTGCCTGGAGGACTTTGGTATCGAGGAGCTTGCCTTCGATCTGGAGCCTGCCGCATATATCGAGGAGTTCCGCAAGCAGCAGTTCGCCCGCTCGAACCGCAGCATGTTGCCGCTGCCCGCGGCACTTGGCGCCATTCGTCTAACGAGCGTTGAGGACGAGGTTCTTGAGCGCCATGCTCACGCCTACTTGGCTTCTCGCAAAGAACTTCTCTAAGTTTTATTGACATCCATCGTCTTTCGTATCATGTTGAGGTGCGGGTTTTCAATCGGTTGCGGATCGCGTGCGAATCCGTCTTTCGATCGGGACCCGTCCCGCTTTTATGAGGACAACAAGAAAGGAATCTGCATGTCTGAGTTTGCTGCCGGTCCTGCCGGTCGTATCGAGCGCGTCCGTGCCCTGATTGCTGAGCGCGGCTACGACGCCATCGTCGTGCGCGACGAGGCCAATCTCCGTTGGCTCACGGGCGTGAAGGGCGTCTTCGATTACACCTTCGAGTTCCCTCACGCCGCGTTTATTACGGCCGATCAGTGCCTGTTCCACACTGACTCGCGCTATCTCAACAGTTTTGAGGAGAACACGCCCGCCGGAAGCACCTGGGTCTACGACATGGACGAGGGCACCATCCCCGGCTGGGTCGCCGGCAAGATTGCGGCCAACAAATGCCGCGTCTGCGCCGTCGAGGATGACATGCAGATTAACTTTTACCAGGGTATTCAGCGTGGTCTGGAGGACCGCTCCGTCGCCTGCATGCTGCCACTGATGCATGACGACATCCGCAAGATGCGTGCCATCAAGGATGCCGAGGAGATCGAGCTCATGCGCCACGCGCAGTCGATCACCGATGCCGCCTTCCAGCACATGCTCGGCTTTATTAAGCCCGGTATGACCGAGAAGCAGGTCCGCAACGAGCTCGAGAACTTTATGTTCGCCAACGGCGCTGACAGCCTGGCCTTTGGCTCCATCGTCGCGAGCGGTCCCAACACCGCCAATCCGCATGCCGTCCCGAGCGACCGCGTGATCGAGAAGGGCGACTTTGTCCTCATGGATTACGGTGCGGGCTACTGCGACTACCGCTCCGACATGACGCGCACTGTCGTGATGGGCGAGCCCACCCAGGAGCAGCTCGACCTGTACGCGCTCGTGCGCCGCACCCATGAGGAGTGCGTCGCCGCTATCCATCCGGGCGTCGAGGGCAACGACATTTTCAAGCTTTCCAAGAAGATTATTGGCGATGCCGGCTATGGCGATTACTACAACCATGGTCTGGGCCACGGCGTGGGCATCGACATCCACGAGCTGCCCAACTTCAACCGCAGCAAGAACACCATCGAGGTCGGCTCGGTTATCACCATGGAGCCCGGCGTGTACCTGCCCGGCGTGGGCGGCGTGCGCCTGGAGGACTACGGCGTCGTCACCGAGAACGGCTATGAGCCCTTCACCAAGACCCCGCACGACCTGCATATTATCGATTGCTAAACCATCCATTTGGGTTTTTGGAGGCGGGGCGTCCGGATCGATTCGGGCGTCCCGCGTTCTCTTTTTATGCGCTCGCCGCAGCCGCCGTCTGCAAGTGTATAATTTCGCTCGTATGTAATTTGGACGTTTGTGCGTCTAGCCAATAACAAGAAAGGTCGCTATGCCTACTATCTCTACCGCCGACTTCAAGAACGGCCTCGGTCTCCGCATTAAGGACAAGGTCTACACCATCGTCGAGTTCCAGCACGTCAAGCCGGGCAAGGGCGGCGCTTTCGTGCGCTACAAGACCCGCGACATCAAGAGCGGCCGCGTCGTCGAGAACACCTGCAACGCCGGCACCAAGTTCGAGAGCGTCATGCTCACCACCCGTGAGTTCCAGTACCTCTACAACGACGGCGCCGACTACATCTTCATGGATAACGAGTCCTACGAGCAGGTTCCCGTTCCCGAGGATATGGTGGGCGATAACGCCAAGTGGCTGCGCGAGAATGACACCTGCCAGCTGCTCTTCGCCGACGACGAGCTCATGGGCGTGACCCCGCCGATGTTCATCGAGACCACCATCGTCCAGACCGACCCGGGCTTCAAGGGCGATACCGTCCAGGGTTCCACCAAGCCGGCCACCATCGACACCGGCGCTGTCATCCAGGTCCCCATGTACCTCAACGAGGGCGAGGTCATTAAGGTTGACACCCGCGACGGCAAGTTCGTCTCCCGCGTCTAGCAACCAACTCTTCTAGGAGGACTCATGCCCCAGGAAATCAAGATTGACGGCATCGGCATTTCGCCCGATGTTCTGACCGCCATCGTCTCGCGCGCCGTCACGGATGTCGAGGGCATCGCCTCCGTGGGCGTCAAGGACCTTGCCACCAACCTTGTCTCCATGATGCTTTCGTCCAAGGCCCCGGCTTCCGAGCCGGCGGTCGAGGCCGAGGTCATTGGCGACAAACTCGCGCTTACTGTGCGCGTCGTGGTGTTCTTTGGCTATCCGTTCAAGAAACTCGCCGAGGCCGTTCGCGCCGCCGTGGTTGCCGCCATCGACGCCCAGGTGGGCGTCGAGGTCGAGCGCGTTGACGTTTGCATCGACGGCCTCGTTTTCCCCAAGGAGTAACCTTTGAGCCTTAAGGTTTATCGCGGGCGTACGCTTGCCCGCAGTCAGGCGCTGCAGCTGCTGTTCCAGGCCGAGGCCACGGACAGCCCGCTCGAGCGCGTCCTCGAGGGCGATTTCCTGATCTCGAAGGGTCCCCTCGACCCCTACGCGCTGGAGCTGTGCCGCGGTGCCTACGAGCACATCGACCGTATCGACTGCGCCCTACGCTCCGTCGCCAAGAACTGGGATCTTATGCGCATGCCCGGTGCCGACCGCAATCTGCTGCGCATCGCCGTCTATGAGATGCGCTTCCTCACCGACGAGGAGGTCTCGGACGCCATCGTGATCAACGAGGCAGTCGAGCTTGCCAAGGCCTATGGCACCGACCAGTCCGCGTCGTTTGTCAACGGCGTGCTGGGCAAGATCGCTCGTAGCGAGGAGCTGCCGGGCGAGGACCTGTATCAGGAGCTGCTGGCCGAGGACCGTGCCCGCGAGGAGGCCCAGGCTGCCGAGGCTGCCGCCAAGGTTGCCGCCGCTCAGGCTGCGGCCGGCGTTCTCGATGGGGACGCCGAGGTCGCCGAGGCCGAGACCGGTACCGTCGAGGAGTAGCCATGCCAGAGGGTTCCGTCCGCAACTTCGACGAGATCTCGGACCGCTTGGACCAGATTATCGCGACCGTTCGCTCCAAGGATACGTCCCTGGAGCGTTCGCTCGATCTGTTTGACGAGGCGATTGAGCTGGGCTCCCGTGCGGTCGATATGGTCGATAAGTTTGAGTTGACGCCTCGTGAGGCCGATAAGCTCGAGCAGGAATACGATGAGGATGCGGCAAACGAATCCCAGGATAGCCAGGCCGCGTCTCCGGATACGAATGGTTGATGGCATTCATGAAACGTGTGCGTCTTGATGACGAACTGATTTCACAGGGCATCTGCGCCGATCGCGCGGATGCCCTTCGCACTCTTATGGCCGGCTTGGTCTCGAGCGGCGGCGAGCGTTTGACCTCGCCGGGCCTTAAGGTGACGCCGGGCCTGCCGTTGCACGTGAAGGGTCGTATTCCCTACGTGGGGCGCGGCGGGCTCAAGCTCGAGGGCGCGCTCGATGCGTTTGGGATTGATCCGACGGACCTTGCTTGCCTCGATGTGGGCTGCTCCACGGGCGGCTTTACCGATTGCCTGCTCAAGCGCGGCGCCGCCACAGTCGTTTCGGTCGATGTGGGTCGCGCCCAGTTTGATTGGTCGCTGCGCCAGGACGAGCGCGTGACGCTCCACGAGCGCACCAACGTGACACAGCTGCCCGAGCTTGGCTACGGCAGCGCTATCGACCTGGCCGTGTGCGATGTGTCGTTTACGAGTATCGCGAATATCATCGACGCCGTGCTGGCGTGCCTGAAGCCTTCGGGTTCTTTTTGCACGCTCGTAAAGCCCCAGTTTGAGGCGCCGGCTGCGCTGGTGGGCGAGGGCGGTATCGTGACCGACCCCGCCGTCCGCCGCGATACGCTCGTGGCGGCGATTGAACTCTTTGCCGCCAAGGGTCTATTCCCGCTCGACGTGTGCGTGTCGCCCATCCATGGCGCCAAGGGCAACGTTGAGTTTTTCCTGTACGGCACGAGGTTTGCCCCCGGCGAACGCACCGATGACGAGCTTCAATCCCAGGTATCGGTTTTGAGCGAGAAAGCTGCAACGCTATGAAGGTCTTTCTGGTTCCCAATTACTACAAGCAAGAGGCGGTCGAGAGCGGCCTGATGCTCGAGCTTTGGCTTTCGCGCCAGGGCTACGAGGTCGCATGGGCTGCCGATCAGCGCTCCAAGATACAGAGCACGCCCGATGTTGACGATGCCGACCTGGTTATTACGCTCGGCGGTGACGGTACGCTACTGCGTGCCGCCCGCATACTCAACTACCGTGAGATTCCCATTTTGGGTCTTTCCTATGGTCATTTGGGTTTTTTGACGGCCGCGAGCCCCGAGGAGCGCGACATTTTGCAGGTCGTGAGCGATGCCCTGTCCGGTGAGCTCCATGTGAGCCGCCGCGCCACCATCGCCGCCGATATCGTCTCGGTGCGCGAAGACGGTACGAAGGATGTCGTGCGCACGTTTGCCCTCAACGATATGGCGCTTACGCGCGGGCCCCTGTCCGATATGGTCGAGTTCGATATCACGGTGTCCGGCCATCATATCGACCGCCTGCGCGGCGACGGCGTGGTCGTTTCGACGGCGACTGGTTCTACCGGCTACGCGCTTTCCGCCGGCGGCCCCATCGTCAGCCCCGATTACACGGGCATGGTCTGCGTGCCCATCGCCCCGCATACCATTCAGGCTCGCGCCTTTTTGACCTCGCCGAGCGATGTCGTGGAGATTTTTATGTCCGATGATCGCCCGAGCGTTCCGGCGATCGCCATCGATGGACAGTTTATTACCTGCGATGGCACGGTCGAGAGCGTGGCTGTGCGCCGTGGTCCCGGCGATGTGCTGCTGCTGGATTATGGTCCCGAGAGTTTCTATAACTCGGTGAGCCGCGTGTTCTACGGAGTGCGTCATGATCGATGAGCTGCAGGTTTCCAACATTGCACTCATTCGCGAGGCGACGTTGGTTCCGAGCGCGGGTCTAACGGTTCTGACCGGAGAAACCGGCGCCGGTAAGACCGCGCTGCTCTCGGCGCTTAAGCTCATTTTGGGCGAGCGCGCGGATTCGTCGACGGTGCGCGAGGGCGAGGCGCTTGCCAGCGTCGAGGCGCGTCTGTTTGACGGACCGCACGACACGGAGGGCTTCACCGTGCAGCGCAGCCTTTCTGCCGAGGGCCGCAGCCGTGTAAAAATTGACGGCCGCATCGCCAGCGTGCGCGAACTTTCGGAGCGCGTCGGTGTGATGATGGATCTTTGCGGTCAGCACGAGCACCAGCGCCTGCTCGACCCGGCGCACCACGTTGCCATGGTCGATGCTTGGGCTGGGCGCGCGGCGCTTGAGGCGCTCGAGAAGTATCGCACCTGCTTTAAGGCTTCGCGTGCCGCCGCCAAGGAGCTTCGCCGTGTGGAGGAAGCCTCACGCGCGCAGGGGAGTCGCGTCGAGGAAGCGCGTTTTGCTCTCGAGCGTATCACCGAGGTCGACCCCAAGCCGGGTGAGTATGAGGAGCTCGAGGAGCTGTTGCCGCGCTCCGAGCATGCCGAGGTGTTGGTGGCCACGGCCAACGATGCCCATGCATCGCTTGCAGCTGAAGGGGGAGCGCTCGATGCCGTGAACAGTGCCGTGGCCGAGCTTTCCCGTATGGCTACCGTCGATCGCAAGCTGGGCGACATTGCCGATGCGCTTTCGGATGCCTGCATCTCGCTCGAGGATTGTGCTAACGAGCTGCGCGCCTATCGCGATGGGGTCGCCTTCGATCCGCGCGAGCTGGCTCGTATGCGCGAGCGTTATTCCGATCTTAAGGGCTTGCTGCGTCAGTGGGGGCCCACCATGGACGATGTCTTTGCCATGCGCGATCGCTCACAAGAGCTGTTGTCCCTGGTCGATGATGGCGATGAGCGGATCAAGAAGGCACGCGAGGCACTCGGGAGCGCCGAACGCGAGCTTTTTGCTGCTGCTAAGGCACTTAAGCGCGCACGCAATACCGCAGCCCCGCGTTTTTGTCACGAGGTTGGCCGTCAGATGGCGCGCCTGGAGATGGGCGGCGCCGAGCTCGTTTGGGAGTCGCGCGATCTTCCGCGTGCCGAGTGGACGCCGGCGGGCCCTTCGAGCTATGAGCTTTTGTACCGCAGCGGTGCCGGATTGACGCCGCGCCCCCTGCGCCGCATTGCGTCGGGCGGCGAGCTGAGCCGCGTTATGCTGGCGAGCAAGGTTGTCCTCGGTAACGCGGACGGCGTCGACACGCTGGTTTTTGATGAGGTCGATGCCGGTGTCGGCGGCTCCACCGCCCGTGCGCTGGCTGGTGTACTGGCCGATCTTGCCGCCACGCATCAGGTGATTGTCGTAACCCACCTGGCGCAGGTTGCGGTCATGGCCGACAAACACTACGTGGTGAGCAAAGAGCCCGGCGACGTTCCCCAAACGCATCTGGATGAGGTGACTGGGGATGCCCGCATCGCAGAGATCGCCCGTATGCTGAGTGGCGATCAATCTGAGGCAAGCCTGGCACATGCCGAGCAGATGTTGGAAGAGGCTCGAGGTTAGAACGAGCTAGCGGTGTTGGGGGGCAAAAATATCAGTAATCCTTGCCTCGCCACTTGCCCGTCTGTCCCGACCGTCAAAAACTATGCCGGTTTACTACGATGAATCGGCATAGCTTGAGCACAGCTAAAAGTGCAAAAAGAAAACCGCAGGTAGAACGCCTGCTGTTTTCTTTTAAATCGCGATGTGGTCACACATTGCGATTTCATCGTAGTAATTCGGCATAGTTTCATGCGACAAGCAACTAACGACTCCCTATAAAGTCTACTCCACGACCTTATCCGGCTGGATGAGCTCCTCGTAGTAGCTGATGTGCTCGCGGGCGTCTTCAATCTCGGGCAGCAGGAAATTGTAGATAACCTCGATGATCATCGTGGCGCTCATCTTGGAGAACGCAAAGTCACCCGTGGTGAGCAGCGCCTCGTGGTTCACGGTATTAAAGGTGTAGTCTGCCAGGCGAGCAAGCGGAGATTTGCTGTCGCTGCTGATGACGACTACGGTGGCGCCACAGCCGCGAGCCGCTTTAGCCATGCGATTCAGTCGACGCGACTTGCCGGAGTTCGAGATCAGCACTATACAATCGCCAGGGCGCAACGTGAGCGCGAAACCAATCGAGGTCTCGCTGATGGTGCTTGCCATGCAGCGAAGGCCCAGCTGCGAAAACTTAAACGTCGCGTCGAGCGCGACGGCGTTGGTGTTGCCTACGGCTGCAAATTCGATCGCCCCTGCGTTCTTAAACGCGTGCACGACGGCTGCCAGCGTGTCGTGATCAATGCCATCGATCGTCGCATTGAGCTCGCTTACCTTGGCAGCGAGAATATTCTTGAGGCTCTGCTCCATATTGTCGAGCGACACCTCGTCGGTGAGTCCTTCATTGCGCTGGCTCTCCAGATCGCGCGCCAGCGAAAACTGAAAACTGCGAAAACTGCCAAAACCCAGTTTGCGGCAGAAGCGCGAGACGGTTGCCTCGGAGGTTGCGGCAGCGTGCGAGAGCTGGGCGGCTGTCAGACGCGGTGCCTCGGACTGATGCTCTAGGATATAGTCGACAATGCGCTGCTCGGACTCGCTGTACCCCCTGTGCGTGCTAATAAGGGAGAGTGCGCTCTTGCTGCTATCTGACATGGGATGGCTCCTGGCTGGCATAAAAATCGGACTTGCTTTGTAATGTCGTAGTATAGGGGCATTTTCATTTACAAGATACACCTTGCCGTTTCAATAGTTGATGGTAAACTTTCATCGACCGTTTACGGTTATGAAAGAACCTTTCACCGGAGAAATGAGCTGCATTGCTTCTCATATAAGCGGTGGGTTGGTATCTTTCAAGTGTGGAAAAACGCGCATCGAAGCGCGTGTAGGGGAGCGCCTGCGGGCGCAGTACTCAAGAAGGAGGGACACATGGCTAAGTTTGACATCATCGCCGCGACCGGTTGCCCGACCGGCATTGCGCACACCTTCATGGCGAAGGAGGCGCTGGAGAAGGCTGCTGCCGAGCGCGGTCTGACCATTAAGGTTGAGACCCATGGCCAGGTCGGTGTCGAGAACGAGCTCACCAAGAGCGAGATCGCCGGTGCCAAGGCCGTCGTTGTCGCAGCCGATAAGGATGTCCAGGCGGAGCGTTTCGCCGGTAAGCCCATGGTTTCCGTTGGTGTTTCCAAGGCCCTGTCCGTCGAGGCCGCCGGCAAGCTGATTGACCGCGCGCTCCGCGCCAAGGGCGACGACTCGGTTGCCGCCGCTGCCGATGTCGAGGACGAGGTCGAGGAGAAGGAGTCCGTCGGCCACATTATCTACAAGCACCTCATGAACGGCGTCAGCCACATGCTGGTCTTCGTCGTCGCCGGTGGTGTTCTGACCGCTCTTTCGTTCCTGTGGGGCATCACGTCCTTCGATTCGACGGCTGCCGACTACAACACCTTTGCCGCGATGCTCAAGATCATCGGCGGCATCGCCATGAACCTCATGGTTCCGGTGCTTTCCGCCTATATCGCCGAGTCCATCGGCAAGCGCCCGGCGCTCGTCCCCGGCTTCGTCGCCGGTATGATCGCCATCCAGGGCCTGCCCGTTAACGCCGAGACCGGTATGATCGACGCTGGCGGCGCTGGCGTGGGCTTCGGCTTCCTGGGCGGCATCGTCGGCGGCTTCCTCGCTGGTTATGTCATCCTGCTGCTCGAGAAGGTCTTTGCCGGTCTGCCCAAGAACCTGGACGGCCTCAAGGCAATCTTCCTGTACCCGCTGTTCTCGACTGCCATCGTCGGCCTCGTGATGCTCGGCATCTCCGGCCCCATGGCTGCCATCAACACCGCCATGATGGACTTCCTCAAGGGTCTGTCCGCTTCTGGCGCCATCGTCTTGGGTCTTGCCATCGGCTGCATGTGCGCCGTTGACATGGGCGGCCCGGTCAACAAGGCTGCCTACGTCACCGGTACCGCTATGCTTACCGAGGCCTTGGCCGCCGGTGTCGGCACCGACACCTACAACTTCGGCACCAACTTCATGGCTGCCGTCTCCGCCGCCTGCATCGTTCCGCCGCTGATCACCACCTTCGCCGTCGTCGTCGGCAAGAAGTACTTCAGCCAGGAGGATCATGACGCCGGTATCGTCAACCTCATCCTTGGTTGCACCCACATCACCGAGGGCGCCATTCCGTTCATGACCAAGAACATCTGGCCCGTCATGCCCATCATGATGCTCGGTTCCTCCATCGCTTCGATCCTGACCATCATGTTCAATGTCCACGATCCGGCGCCCCACGGTGGCTTCCTGGTCCTGCCCGTTGTCGAGAACGGTCCGCTGTGGGTCCTCGCGATCCTCATCGGCGCTGTTGTTGGTGGCATCCTGTTCGTCGCCTTCAAGAAGTATGACTTCGAGAAGAACCAGAAGACCGCTCCTGCCGCCAAGCCGGTTGAGGCCCCCAAGGCCGCTGCCGTCGAGGCCCCCAAGGCCGAGGCTGCCGACTTCGTGAAGGTCGAGAACGTCTTTGTCGCCGAGGACTTCGCTTCTCGTGACGAGGCCCTGAGCTTTGTCTCCAACCAGGCCGTCAAGGCCGGTCTTGCCAACGATGCTGACGCCGTGATGAACGCATTCCTGGCTCGCGAGGCCGAAGGCACCACGGGCATGATGGAGGGCTTCGCCATCCCGCATGCCAAGTCCGACGCCATCACCGAGGCCGCCGTCATCGTCGTCAAGGACGAGTCCGGCGTGACCGGTTGGGACACCATGGACGGCGCTCCCGTCAACGTGGCCATCGCTCTGCTCATCCCCGGTGCTCAGGCTGGCACCACGCACCTCAAGATCCTGTCCAAGGTCGCCGAGGCGCTCATGGACGAGGACTTCCGTGCCACCGTCAAGGGTTCCACCGACGCCGCCGAGATCGCCAAGACGATCAACGCCCGTCTGGTGTAATCCCGCAACGCGCGAATAATATCGCCTCTGTAACAAAGGGGGAGACCCTCTCCAGGGCCTCCCCCTTTTTCTACCCCTCCCACAAGTTGCGGTGAAATAGGGACTGTTTAAACGATTCAACTCCAAATGCAGTCCCTATTTCACCGCAACTTAGAAGAAGGGGATAGCGCGGCCTGTCTATCGGATCGTCCATGCGGATAAATATTCAGCCAGAATTCCGTTCTCACGATATTACTCTGGACCGACCGAGTTTCCGCAGCTCGCCTGCCTGGCGGGGCGGTTAAGTTTGTCGCGAGTTCCGCACGCAAAGGAAAGCACTTAATGTGCTTTCCGTCTTGCGCAGGACTGTAGAGCAGCAAACTTAACCGCCCCGCCAGGCAGGCGAGCGTGCAGGAACGACATCCGTCCAATAATTCGTGCGAAACATAATGAAAAACAGTTTGATGTGAGTTAATATAAACAACGTCGTGAATCTGACTCCTGCCGCATGCACGACAGGGGTTAAACACAAAAAAGGAGTCAATTATGGTTTCTGAGAAGGCTACCCTCGTCAATCCGCAGGGTCTTCACATGCGTCCGGCCGGCCTCTTCGCCTCCACCATGGGCAAGTACGCCTGCGACGTGACTGTCGTCACCCCCGAGAAGGAGGTCAACGGTAAGTCCCCGATGGCCCTCATGGCTGCTGGTATCCCCTGCGGTACCGAGGTCGAGGTCAAGTGCGACGGCGCCGACGAGGCCGAGGCTCTGGCTGCTGCCATCGAGCTCATCAAGAGCGGTCTTGGCGAGTAGAACTCAAACGGGTCGCATGTTGAACAACTAAGTTCATATTTGGGGGCGCAGTGACCTGTTGTAAGGTAGCTGCGCTCTTTTGTCATGGATATGGCAAAACGCTTTATCACATGACACGGAGAGAGGAATGGGAATGTATCAGGGAGTCAACGCTTCCGAGGGCATCGGTATCGGCACCGTCATGGTCGCCGTCGATCCCGACTTGACGTTTGAGCCGCACGAGGTTGCTGATTCGGCAGCAGAGAAGGAGCGCTATCAGTCCGCTCTTTCGGTCTTCTGCGAGAAGACCCAGGCTCAGGCCGACCATATGAAGGAGACGGTGGGCGAGGCCGAGGCCGAGATCATGAGCGGACACATTGTCCTGGCTCAGGACCCGGGCATGACTGACGCCATCAACGCCGCCATTGACGGCGGTACCTGCGCCGAGCAGGCGCTCATGGACACCTCGACCATGTTCGAGAACATGTTCCTGTCCATGGACGACGAGATGTTCCGTCTGCGCGCGGCCGACATCGCCGACATCCGCACCGGTATTCTGGCCGAGCTGCTGGGCAAGGAGGTCGTCGACCTTTCCGTCCTGCCCGAGAACACCGTCGTTGTCGTGCACGACCTCACGCCGTCCATGACCGCCACGATCGATAAGGCCCACGTTGCCGGCATCGTCACCGAGACCGGTGGCCGCACGTCGCACTCCGCGATCATCGCGCGCGCCCTCGAGATCCCGGCTGTCCTTTCGGTTTCCAACAGCTGCACCGCGCTGCGCAACGGTATGACCGTTGTCGTCGACGGTGGCAAGGGTATCGTCGAGGCCGATCCCGACGAGGAGACGCTCGCTGCCTATACCGCCAAGGCCGAGGCCTTCGCTGCCGAGAAGGCGGCCCTCGAGGCCTTCCGTGGCAAGCCGTCCGTGACTGCCGATGGCATCAAGAAGATCATCGCCTGCAACATCGGTAACCCCGATGACGTGCCCAACGCGCTCGATCACGACGCCGAGGCCATCGGTCTGTTCCGCTCCGAGTTCCTGTTCATGGACTCTGCTGAGCTTCCTTCCGAGGAGGAGCAGTTCAACGCCTACCGTAAGGTCGCCAGCGCGCTCAAGGGTGCTCCGGTCATCATCCGCACGCTCGATGTGGGTGGCGACAAGGAGATTCCGTATCTGCATATGGTCAAGGAAGACAACCCCTTCATGGGCTTCCGCGCCGTGCGTTACTGCCTGGCCAATCCCGACCAGTACAAGGTCCAGCTCCGCGCTCTGCTGCGCGCTAGCGCCTTCGGTGACGTCAAGATTATGATCCCGCTCGTCACCTGCGTCGAGGAGGTCTTGGCTGTCAAGGAGCTCGTCGAGCAGTGCAAGGCCGAGCTGACCGAAGAGGGTCGCAAGTTCAACGAGAACATCGAGGTCGGCATCATGGTCGAGACGCCCGCCGCTTCGCTGCTCGCAGACCGCCTGGCCGAGGTCGCCGACTTCTTCTCCATCGGCACCAACGACCTTATCGGCTACACCATGTGCGCCGACCGTGGTAACGACACCATCTCCAACCTGTACCAGGTTTACTATCCCGCCGTGCTCCGCTCGCTCAAGAACATCATCGAGAGCGGCGTGAAGGCCGGCATCATGGTCGGTATGTGCGGCGAGGCCGCTGCCGATCCGCTGCTCGAGCCGCTGCTGATCAGCTGGGGCCTGGAGGAGTTCTCGATGAGCGCTCCTTCGATCCTGCGCGCCCGCAAGACCATCAGCCAGTGGACCAAGGCCGAGTGCGACGAGCTCGCCGAGAAGGCGCTCGCCTGCAACACCGCAGCCGAGGTCAAGGCACTGCTCGAGTCCGCAGCTCGCTAATTTGGTATCAGAGGTAACCGCGTGGTTGGAATGGGCCGGCCACGCGGCCCTCACATATACAGGGGGTACTGTAAATGTTCTACACGCTAACCGCTAACCCGGCTGTCGACATGACGGTTTCGAGCTCTCCGCTCGAGCCCGATGAGAACGTCCGCACCGGCTCGGCCAGCTACACGGCTAACGGCAAGGGCCTTGACGTGTCCTTCGCCTTTAAGAAGATGGGCGTTGACACCGTCGCACTCGGCTTCTTTGCTGGCTTCACGGGCAAGTTCATCGTCGAGGAGGTCATGAACCTGGGTTGCCTGTGCCGCCCGGTCTGGACCGACGGTATCACGCGCATTAACACCTACGTCAACGATGGCCAGCACGAGTACGGCATCCTGAACCCGGGTGCTCCGATCACGCCGCAGCACCAAGAGGAGCTCTACAACATCCTGGACACCGCGGGCGATCTCGAGTGCCTGATCGTTTCCGGCTCCGTGCCTCCCAAAGCTACGCCCGACTTCCTGGCTCAGGTCATGGAGCACGCTCAGGCTCGTGGCGCCGACGTCGTCCTGGACCTGTCCTCCGACAAGCTCAAGGAGCTCGCTCACAAGAAGCCGCTGCTCATCAAGCCGAACCATCACGAGATGAAGGCCATCTTCGGCGTGCCGGTCGACACCGACGACGAGGTCCGCGTTGCCATGAAGATGGCTCACGACGCTGGCGTTCAGAACGTGCTGCTCACCCGTGGTAGCCGCGGCGACGCTTACTTCTCCAACGGCGAGGACATCTGGTACGCCAAGCGTGAGTTCAACATCAAGCTGGTTTCTTCCGTCTGCGCCGGCGACTGCACCCTCGCTGCGTTCCTGCACAAGTGGTACAGGGATCGCGACAACGTCGAGGAGGCCATGAAGCTCGCTATGGCCACCGGCGCCAACGTTGCTGAGTCCGTCGGCATCGGCGACTTCGGTCACGTCGACGAGTACAGCAAGCGCGTTGCTGTCCGCAAGCTCGATCGTCAGTAATCGAACCGCGACATATTCGTGCGCATGTGGCGCCCCGGTTTCGGCTGGGGCGCCTTTTTGTTCCGCCACGGGGGAGAGGTGTTCCGCCGTACTTCATCACTTCCACACCGTTCACCGAGTTGTCCTAGCCTTTTACCGATGCGTGGAATATACTTTCATTAACACGTTGCTTCGTGAAAGGAACATTCATGATTTACACGCTCACTGCAAATCCCGCCATTGACTACAACATCGCCTGCGACTGTCTTGCTGCCAACACCGTCACGCGTACCCGCAACGCCGTCTACACGCCCAACGGCAAGGGCCTCAACGTCTCGTTTACGCTTGACCACTACGGCGTCGACACCACGATCCTGGGCTTTTTCGCCGGTTTCTCGGGCGAGTTTATCGTTAAGGGCGCCGAGGCCCTGGGCGTGCCCGTCAAGCCCGTGTGGACCGACGGCATTACGCGCGTCAATGTGTTCCTCAACGCCGGCCCCGACACCGAGTACAACATGGTCAACGCCGGTGCCGCCATCAACGAGGCCAACGAGCAGGAGATGTTTGAGCTCATCGATTCGCTCGATGACATGACCTGCCTGGTCATCAGCGGCTCGCTGCCTCCCAACACTTCCGAGGGCTTCTTGGCCGAGGTCCTGCGCCGCGTCAACGCCAAGGGGGCCGAGTTCGTCCTCGACATCTCGAGCCATCAGCTGGCAGACCTCATTGCCATGGAGCCGCTGCTGATCAAGCCCAATGACGATGAGCTGCTCGACATCTTTGGCATTAAGGTGAGCGATGGCGACGACGAGTCCGTCAAGGGCGCGATGGCCGAGCTGCACGCCAAGGGCGCCAAGAACGTGCTGCTGACCCTCGGTGGCGCCGGTGCGTACTTCTCCAACGGCGAGCATATCTGGTTTGCCAACCGCACCTTCGACGTCAAGCTGCTGTCGACCGTCTGCGCCGGCGATTCCTCGCTGGCCGCCTTCCTGTCCGTGTGGCACGACGCCCCCGAGCGAGTCGAGGATGCCTTGCGTCTTTCGATGGCCACCGGCGCCAACGTGGTCGAGTGCCCCGGTCTGGGCGATTTTGCCAAGGTGGACGAATATAAGAAGCACATCGAGGTTCGCCAGGTCTGCTAACCGCATCGAAAAATCGTTGCCGAACACCCGCTTTGGATCTCCGAGGCGGGTGTTTTTTGCTCGCTGAACGTATGTGGCGTCTGCTGTCTCGTTTTATCGAATCGACGACGCGATTGCGTGTGCGCGCTTTCTCGTTTCTTGTTAGACTTCTTGAGAACCATCGATTAACGCTTGCAAGCGCAGGAGGCTATAGGTATGTGCAATGTTTCGCTCAACGGTACTCAACCGTCCGATGCGTCCCTGCGCGTCCTGCGCGCGCTTGAGGCGGCTGGTCTTGAGGCTTGGTACGTGGGCGGTTGGGTGCGCGACGCCCTGATGGGTTGCCCCAGCCACGATGTTGATATGTGCTGTAGCGGCCTGTGGCAGGAGTCCAAGGTGGCGCTCGAGGCCGCTGGTATCGCGGTCGTGGAGTCGGGCATTAAATTTGGCGGAATCACGGCTATTTCCGATGGCGAGCGTATCGAGGTCACCACGTACCGTCTGGATGGCTTTTACACCGATGGTCGCCATCCCCAGAGTGTGGAGCGTGCCGCCTCGCTCGAGGACGATCTGGCGCGCCGCGACTTTACCGTCAACGCTATGGCATGGCATCCCGAGCGCGGGCTTGTCGACCGCTACGACGGCCAGGGTGACTTGGAGCGCAAGCTGATTCGCGCTGTCGGCGATCCCAAGCGTCGCTTTAACGAGGACGCTCTGCGCATGCTGCGTGCGGTGCGCTTTGCCTGCCGTCTGGACTTTATGATTGAGCTCGAGACTAAGCGTGCGCTTGCCGAGTGCGCGCCGCTGCTCGATGCCGTGGCGCGCGAGCGTGTGGGTATTGAGCTCGAGGGCATTCTTTCGACCGGTCATGGGGGAGACGCGATGCTTCGCTATCCCGAGCTCATCTGTTCCGCTGTGCCCGAGTTGGCAGCGGGTCGCGGGTTTGATCAACGCAGTGTCTATCATGCGTTTAACGTCTACGAGCATATCGCCCGCGTGCTGACGGTGGCAGGGGAGCTGGCGCTGTGCGATGGCGTCGCGCCCTCATCGAGCCTTATGTGGGCGGCGTTTTTGCACGACGTCTCCAAGCCCGATTGCTTTACGGTCGACCATGCGGGCAGCGGTCACTTCTACGGTCATCCCGAGCTCGGCGCCAAAAAGGCGCGTGTCATCATGGATCGCCTGGCGCTCTCGCACGATTTGGTGCGCGATGTGTGCCTGCTGATCAAATACCATGACAAGCCGCTGCGTCCCGAGCGATCCTGCCTGCTCAATATGATGCGGGCGCTTTCGGGCGAGGGTGTCGATACGCCGCGTCTGATGGACGAGCTCATGGACCTTAAACGTGCCGACACGCTCGGCAAGGCACCTTCGTGCTTCTATTATGTCGAGACGATCGAGGAGATGCGCGCGCTTGCCCGCGAGTTGCTGGCGGCGGGGGAGCCCTATACGCTCAAGATGCTTGTCATCAATGGGGGAGACTTGATTCGCGCTGGCGTCAAGCCAGGGCCGGAACTGGGGCAACTGCTCAACGCCGCCCTCGACGCCGTGATCGAAGATAACATCCCCAACGAGCGCGAGGCCCTCCTGGCCCACCTCAACCTGGGGTAGTTAATTTGGGACGGGGCTTTTTTAGCTACCCCTGCTGTCAATCGCACGAACCGCTAGTGATTTTGGCAGGGGTAGCTAAAAAGCCCCGTCCCAAATTAACTACCCGACTGACCTGCGCGTTCCATAACCTGCCGACAATTTTTCGGCAATTTGGATTTTCTTCTTGCGCTCGCGTTTTTTGTCCCGTAATATATTTTCTCGCAGCACGGCAGTGCAGATGTCATGTGGCCCGTTCGTCTAGCGGTTTAGGACGCCGCCCTCTCAAGGCGGAGATCACCAG
>URDE01000030.1:0-19561 GCA_900546525.1 uncultured Collinsella sp. | reverse complement strand
TGGACATGGTGAGGGGCAGCTTGATGCATGCGGCTCGGTTAGGTGCTGGGACCGCGGCGGTCATTGCCGTTTTGGGCCTGAGTGGATGTGCGTTCAATCCACTGTCCACGTTCACGACGCCCACGATCGACCAGATCGAGCGCGAGACCGTTGCCCCCACGGTATCGGACGATGCCCTGGTCACGCCGGGAACCCTGACGGTCGCCCTCGATACGTCCGATGCCCCGCAAGCCATGCAGGATGCCGACGGAAACCTCACGGGCTATGCGGTCGATGCCGCTCGTGCCCTTGCATGCCGCATGGGTCTCAAAGTCGCCTTTGTCGATGCGTCCTCGGCCGATTCCGCGCTCAGCGATAAAAAGGCCGACATCTTTATTGGCGACGCCAGGTCTACGGGCGGCGACATCAGCTCGCTTGGCACCTGTCTGTACGACGCCCCCGCCGTATTCGGCAAGAGCAGTGACGGCGAGTCGCTGAGCGTTTCCACCGAAACGCTTAACACCGCTACCCTGGGCGTTCAGACCTCCTCGGCCTCGCAGGAGGCGCTCGCCAAGCAAAGCATCACCGCCAACCAAAAGACCTTCTCCAACATCAATGAGTGCTTTGAGACGCTCGAGTCGGGCGAGGTCGATTACGTGATCTGTGATTCCACGGCTGGTGGCTACCTCGCGCGTCTGATGAGCCAGATCTCCTATGTCGGCACGCTCGAGGCACCCTCCACGCTTGGCGTCGCAGGCCTTAGCTCTAACGATGAGCTGTGCCGTGCCGTGAGTGATGCCCTCGACGGCATCACGGTCGACGGCACGCTCGAGGCGGTCCACTGCGTCTGGTACGGACAGATGCCCTATGACCTTACCGCCAAGACTGTTTCGGGGGCCAATGTGCAGGCATCCGACTCCACGTCCAACGAGACCGAGTCCTCCGATGGCGACGCCTCCGATAACAACGGCGACAGTCCGTCGTCTAGCCAGGAGGGCGCCATCACCGACGATGACATCAACAAGCTCAATAGCTAGTTATTGGTAGGGGTGGCGTCTACCACACATCGAACAAGGCGCTTCTTCACGGTTTCAACACGCATGGCCGGGTCTCCCCAATAAGGGAGCCCGGCTTTTCTATTTTGGTAAAACTAGCAGGTCAAAGCTAATTTCCAGGAGAAAAATTAACTCCGTCGACGCCTTCCTATAGCGCACTTTGCCACGGAAAAGTGCGAGACTTCGGTATGCGGTATCAAGCAGTCGTTATTCGGGTCTTTGGGAATTCGCGTGACTAAATGCACGGCAATGGGTACATAGCCAGTACAGTAAGTCCCCGAGGCAGATTGGAGCCACGTATGGATATCAAGGTTTCTGGACGCAAGACGACGGTAACCGATGCTCTGCGTGCGCATGTGGATGAGAAAATCGGCGAGGCGCTCAAGGTTTTCGACATCGAGCCCATGACAGTCGACGTCGTGCTTCGTTATGAGAAGAACCCCTCGAACCCCAACCCGGCAATCGTCGAGGTCACGGTTCGTGTCCGCGGTTCTGTGATTCGCGTTGCCGAGCACGGCGCAGATATGTATGCCGCCATCGATCTCTCCGCCGATAAGGTCACCCGCCAGCTGCGCAAGTTCAAGACCAAGGTCGTGGATAACCGCCAGGGTGGTGCCAGCGCCGCGGATGTTGCGCCGGTCGAGCGCGTCGAGGATCTGGCCGACCTGCTGCTGCCCGAGGAGGAGGACGACTTGCTCGTCCGCGAGAAGGTCATCGATGTCACCCCGATGACTGAGGAGCAGGCGCTGGTGCAGACCGATCTGCTGGGCCACGACTTCTACGTGTTCGAGAACGCGACGACCGGTCTCATCAATGTGGTGTATCACCGTAAGAATGGTGGATATGGCATCATCAAGCCCCGCATCGAAACACTTGACGAGTAAAATACGTTAACTTGCATGAGTTAACGGTTGGCGGCCATCCCATGCGGGTGGCCGCCTTTTTACGTAAGGAGTCGCTTTGATGGACAAGGCCGCATCCGCCGGTCATTCGAACCGTTGCCGCATCGTCGTCGATACCTGCTGCGACTTTAGCCCCGAGGTCGCCGCGAACCTCGATGTCGATATCCTGGGTTTCCCCTTCATTATCGATGGCGAGGAGCGCACAGACGACATCTGGTCGAGCATGAGCCCTAAGGAGTTCTACGACCGCATGCGCGCCGGTGCCCGCGTGTCCACCTCGGCTGTGTCGCTCGGTCGCTATATCGAGTTCTTTACCGAGTGCGCCAAAGAGGGCACGCCCACGGTCTACCTGTGCTTTACCTCGGCGCTGTCGTCGAGCTACAACTCCGCGTGCCAGGCGGCAGATGCCGTGCGCGCCGAGTATCCCAACTTTGAGCTCTACGTGGTCGACAACGCTCTGCCCTGCGCGACCGGCGCGCTCTTGGCGCTCGAGGCCGTGCGCCAGCGTTCGGCGGGACTGACCGCCAAGCAGCTGGTCGATTGGGCAAACGAGGCCAAGACCTACGTGCACGGTTACTTTACGCTCGAGAGCTTCGATGCGCTGGCTGCCGGCGGCCGCATTCCGCCCGCGGCGGCGCAGCTCACGGCAAAGCTCGACGTCAAGCCCGAGCTCTCCTACGACCTGGCCGGCTCGCTGTCGCTGATCGGCGTCAACCGCGGCCGCAAGAAGGCGCTCAAGTCCATCCTCAAGTCGTTCCGCGAGAACTACGTGCCCGACCGCACCATGCCCATCGCCATCATGACTGCCGATGCTGAGAAGGATGGTGACTGGCTCGAGGCCGCCGTTCGCAAGGAGGAGGGCTGCGCCGACGTCACGATTATCCGTAGTTCCGTCGGTCCTACCATTGGCTCGCACGTGGGGCCCGGCATGGTGGCACTTGCGTTTTGGGGTAAGAACCGCGCCGAGAAAGCCTCGCTTTCCGACCGCATCGCTCGCCGCGTGCGCGGGCAGTAGGCAAGCGCTGCGTCCGTAATCGCCCTCGACTCACAGCCCAAACGCTGGCACCGAGTATTCAACCTGGTAATAACACCCAACCCAAAAGGAAAGGTTTCATGGCAAACAAGCTCTCTGTCGCATTTATCGGCACCGGAATTATGGGTGCCCCCATTGCCGGCCACATTCTGGACGCTGGCTATCCCGTCACGGTCAACAACCGCACCAAGTCCAAGGCCGCAGCGCTCGTTGAGCGCGGTGCCGTCTGGGCCGATACGCCGGCAGATGCCGCGGCGAACGCCGACGTCGTCTTTACCATGGTGGGTTATCCCTCCGAGGTCGAGGAGCTCTACCTGGCGGGTGACGGTCTGCTCGCGTGCACTAAGCCCGGTGCGGTCCTGATCGACCTTACCACGAGCTCGCCCGAGCTGGCGCGCGACATTGCCGAGGCCGCCCAGGTCTCCGGCCGCATGGCGTTTGACTGCCCCGTCACCGGCGGCGAGTCGGGTGCCATCGCCGGCACGCTCACGGCTATCGTGGGCGCCACCGAGAACGACATCGCGCCGGTCCGCGACATCCTTTCCACCTTTGCGGCAACCATCTGCTGCTTCGATGGCGCCGGCAAGGGTCAGGCTGCCAAGCTTGCCAACCAGGTGTCGCTGGGCGCCTGCATGGTCGGTATGGCCGATGCGCTGGCCTTTGCCGAGCTGAGCGGCCTTGATCTTGAGAAGACCCGTCAGATGATCCTGGGCGGCACCGGCAAGTCCGGCGCCATGGAGAGCCTGGCGCCCAAGGCGCTCGACGGCGACTACAAGCCCGGCTTTATGGTCGAGCACTTCATTAAGGACCTGCGCTTGGCGCTCGCCTATGCCGACGACCGCGAGCTTGCGCTGCCCGGCGCCGACGTGGCCTTTACGCTTTACGACATGCTCGATGCCATCGGCGGCGCCAAGCTGGGCACCCAGGCCGTCACGGTCCTCTATAAGGAGGAGGCCGACGCCATCGCCGCCGGTCTGGACTGGTCGCAGTATCGTCCCGAGGAGCATGGTGCTCACGAGGAAGGCTGCGGTTGCGGCGAGCATGGCGAGGACCACGAGTGCTGCGGCGGCCACGGCCGTGACGACGGCCACGAGTGCTGCTGCGGCCACCATCACGGGGAGTAGCGCCCATGAGCTTGACGTTCGTGGTGCTTGCGCTGGTGCTCTTTCTCTTTGCGATCTACATCGGCTTTTTGTGCGGCCAGTGGGCGTGCGAAAAGCGCGTCATCACCAAGCGCGACTACTGGATTGCCAACTTTGCGGGAGCTGCGGCAGTCGTTCTGCTGACCTGGGTGTTCTCGCTGTTCCCGCTGGTGCAGTTTGCGCCGATCGGCTGGCTCGGCGGCTTTATCGCCGGCCTTAAGATGAGCTTTGGCGAGTCCGTCGGTCCGTGGCGCAAGCACGACGAGGTCTTTAACGTCAACAAGGCTCATCGCGCCGCCGCCGATGCGGGCGACGCCGAGGAGCGCCGCCGTGCGCGTCGCAATGGCGCGGCCGACCGACAGCTCATCTCGGTCACCGATGACAACAAGGGTGCTGGCAAGCACGCTAAGAAATAGTAAAAAGAGGTAACTATGGCAGAAAACAAAGACGAACAGCTCACCGACGAGGAGCTGGCACAGCTTCAGCTGGCAGAGGAGAACGAGAACGCCGTCGACCGCCTGGTCAAGGAGCTCGGCTGCCCCACGCGCCGCATCCGTCAGTTTGCCGCCCGCGTGCTGCACCTGCTTGCCGAGCGCGATCCGCAGCGCGTCGTGCCCTGCGTGCCCGCGCTGATCGAGGCGCTCGACCGCCCCGAGGCGCAGACCCGCTGGGAGGCCCTCGATGCCCTGACGGCGCTCGCTACCACCTGCCCCGAGCAGCTGGGCGATGCCTTTGAGGGCGCCGAGACCGCGCTGTTCGACGAGATTTCCTCCACGCTGCGCTATGCCGCCTTCCGCCTGCTGTGCGTGTGGGGCGCCACGAGCGTCGAGCGTTCGCGCGAGGCTTGGCCCATCCTGGACGAGGCCATTCAGTGCTACCACGGCGACCTCGAGTATCGCGATATGCTCGGTTGCCTGTACGAGTTTGGCCAGGGCGAGATCGACGCCGAGGTCGCCGAGAAGCTCGCGCTGCGCCTTAAGTTCGATGCCGAGAACGGCAAGGGCAGCTATCTCAAAGCCCGTTCGAGCGAGATTTGCGAAATGCTTGTTAAACGCTTTGACCTTGATCTCTCCAAAAAGAAGAAGCGTGCTAGCGTTAAAAAATCTGACGACGCCGAAAACGAGGAGTAACAGATTATGGCGCACGATGTAGTCCTGATTCCCGGTGACGGTATCGGTCCCGAGATTACGCAGGCCATGCGCCGCGTGGTCGAGGCCACCGGTATCCAGATCAATTGGAATGTCCAGGAGGCCGGTGCCGGCGTCATGGACGAGTTTGGCACGCCACTGCCCCAGCACGTGCTCGATGCGGTCGCCGAGACCAAGGTTGCCATCAAGGGCCCCATCACCACGCCGGTCGGCACAGGTTTCCGCAGCGTCAACGTTGCCCTGCGCAAGCACTTTGACCTGTACGCCTGCGTGCGCCCCTGCCTGTCGCAGCCGGGCGACGGCTCGCGCTTCCGCGACGTCGACCTGGTCATCGTGCGCGAGAATACCGAGGACCTCTACGCCGGCATCGAGTTCGATGAGGGCGCTGCCGAGGTCGAGGAGCTCTCGCAGCTCGTTGAACGCTCGGGCCAGAAGACCTTCGCCGCCGATTCCGCCATCTCGATCAAGCCGATCTCCATCGCCAAGAGCCGCCGTATTGTGGAGTATGCCTTTGAGTACGCCCGCCGCTGCGGCCGCAAAAAGGTGACGGCCGTACACAAGGCAAACATCATGAAAGCGACCGACGGCCTGTTCCTGCGCGTGGCGCGCGAGGTGGCCGCCAACTATCCCGATATCGAGTTCAACGACAAGATCGTCGACGCCACCTGCATGGGCCTGGTCCAGAACCCCAACGACTTCGATGTCCTGGTGCTGCCCAACCTGTACGGTGACATCGTGAGCGACCTGTGCGCCGGCCTGGTGGGCGGCTTAGGGATGGCCCCCGGCTCCAACATCGGTGCCGACTGCGCAATCTTCGAGGCAACGCACGGCTCCGCGCCCGATATCGCTGGCCAGGATATCGCCAACCCCACGGCCGAGATTCTGTCCGCTGCGATGATGCTCGATCACCTGGGCGAGAACGACGCTGCCAATCGCATTCGCGCCGCCGTATCTGCCACGCTCGACGAGGGCGAGCAGGTTACCGGTGACGTGCGCCGTGCCCAGACCGGTTCCGTCGAGGGCGCCGTGGGCACGCAGGCCTTTGCCGATGCCGTTATCGCGCACCTGGCCTAAGGTAGGCACGCTGCAAACGCCTAAATAGTACTTAAGTGTTTGCGTATAACCTAAGAATCAATACGCCCGGCGCTTTGTCGGGCGTATTCTATTGAGGACTATGTTTCCTAACAAGGAGTAACCGATATGGGTCTGATTCAAAAGAAGGACGAGAAGGACGAGATCGACGGCATCCAGATCATCGAGCGCGGCGAAGGCCCCGACGGTGACGAGGACGAGAAGATCGACCTGGTCGCCGGTACGTCTGCCGAGCACATTGCTGCCGGTACGACGGCCGAGGAGGAGGACGCCCGTCTGGAGGCTCAGATTGCCGCGGATGCCGCTGACGAGAATCTGATGCCCGAGGCCCAGGATGAGGACGACGATATCCTGGGTTCCGATGAAGACGATCGCGTATCCAAGCACAAGAAGACGATGATTGCCGCCTTTGTGGTTGCAGTCGTGATCGCTGCGGTGGTCGGCTTCTTTATTGGCAATGGCGGCTTTGGCGGCAAGGGTGTCGGCTCGGCGACCCTCACCGAGGACCAGCTCGATTCGACCGTGGCAAGCTATAGCTACGACGGCAAGAAGAGCGATATCACCGCGCGCGAGGCCATCGAGAGCCAGTACAGCCTCGATACCGTCAAGGATAGTGATGGCAACTACACCGCTCCTTCTGCCGACGTCATCCTGTCCTACGTGCGCAACAAGATCCTGCTCGATGCTGCCGAGGACGAGGGCATCACCGTCTCTTCTAAGGAGATGAAGCAGTACGCCGAGGATTCCATCGGCACTTCGGACTACAAGACCATGGCCACACAGTATGGCGTGTCCAAGGACCAGGCCAAGCAGATCGTCCGCCAGTCCGCGACGCTGCAGAAGCTCTATAAGAAGAAGGTCGGCGACAGCTCCGCAAGCATGCCGACCGCCCCGACCGAGCCTGCTGACGGCAACGAGGAGACCGCGAGCAAGGACTACGCCGACTACATCATCAACCTTGCCGGTGACGAGTGGGATAGCGAGAAGGGCACTTGGAAGGACGCCGATAGCACTTATGCCAAGGCCTTCGCTGACGATGCCTTTACGGCCGATAGCGCTACCTATAAGCAGGCCATGACCGCCTACTACACTGCTTATCAGCAGTACTCTTCGCAGGCTTCGAGCGCCAGCTCCAAGTGGACCGAGTATGCTAACGGCCTGTACGCCAAGGCCAACATCAGCATCTATGGTCTGTTTGCATAAAGATCTGTCTGAGCCGCCGAGTGCGTAGCCGAAATATCTGAATAGCCCGCTAGAACGGATGTTGTTCTAGCGGGCTATTTGCGTTTAGGCGCTGGTAGCTAAATTATGCCTATGAATCTTTAAGTCCAAAAAGGTTATCGGCTTCATCGTCAGGCATATATTCCAGTACATCGCCCGGTTGGCAGTCGAGTGCCCGACATATCGCGTCAAGAGTTGAAAAACGTATGGCAGAAACCTTGCCCGTCTTAATGCGTGACATATTGACCTGGGAGATGCCCACGCGTTCCGCAAGCTCTTTGGATGAGATCTTGCGTTCGGCGAGCATGCGGTCGAGCCGCAGAATAATCATGGATTCCTCCTAGAGCAACTCGTCATCTTGTTTTTGCAGGATATACCCGTAGCGGAAGATGCTGGCAATCAGGCAAATAATCAGGCCTGCAAAGAGCATGGAGGGCTCGAATAACTGGCCGGCGAACGCATCCGTAAAGCTGCCGCCAAATCCTGAGAGTATCATTCCCGTGATTACGGCACCAAGAAGCCTCACGGCAACGCCGCCGATAAGGAATAAATGTCCTACTCGACGAAGTGTCTGGTTACATTCAAGGTCAAAGGGCCTGCCTTCCTTTTCAATGTTGAAGAAAAGCCTGCGCACGCTTATCGCGATGGTAAGCGCGAGGCATGTCATCAAGAGGCTCCCTATGGCAGTGTGGCCATCGTGTGCGACGAGCATAAGTGGGGCCTGCGCATCGGTACCGACGATAGCAAGGCATGGCCCTTCGCCGGCTTGAAGTTCTACGGATTGGAGGCACGACCCTTGGGAGAGGCCGGGCAATATGAGTAGAAGGTCAATCGCAATGACTGCGAGGAGCCCCAGAGCGAGCGCGGTGGTAATGCAGATCGTGGCCCATTTGCAGATGCGAGCGAGCTTCCTCAGTTTGGCTACCGTCTGTTCGCGGCTGATGGTTTCATTCGATATAGATGCGTTTCGATGGACCATGACCCCTCCAATCGGCGTTTTGGATGATACTTGTATCATATCAAAATTAACGATAAACGATAAATAATTACGGAACATGAGTAAGTAATGATTGAAAACGATTAGCGTGAGCTATTAGCTCATTTTGGATGCCGGAGTTTGGTGTTCGGGGGATGAGGACAAATGTCAAAGCTTCCCGTGATCGCGCAAGCGCTCCATCGCGTTTCCCCGATTCATATGGGAAAACAACTGCAAACGATTGCAAGTAACCGGTGAACGGTCGAAAACTACCGTTCACCGATAATCTCAAAACTGGTTCTAACTGGTATTAAGTCAAAAAGACCAATTCACATATCTTCACAATGACCTGCAATTTTTCTACACGCTATTTTTAGCCGCCCTGCGTTGTTTAGGGACAGGAAAAGTTCCGATCTTTTGCCAAAGCATTTCGAAACGGTTTCAAAACCGCAGGTAGAAGTGTTAACGACCGGTAAACGGTCGAAATATCACCGTGAGCGGTGCAAAAACGTTTTACCGTATGAATCAACGAAAGCGACCTCTTCTGGGGTGATATAGTGACAACAACACGTCACGTGGTTACTACCAGTTTAGAAACCACTGGTCTTCAAAGAACGCTTTCTAAGAAGCTTTAAGGGCGAGCGCCCGCTGGCTTCCGAAAATCATCGGATTCAGATTGTACACACCTTCGGAAGGGAAATTTGAATGGTTGGCTTTATTCTTACCGGTCATGGACAGTTCGCACCCGGCCTAGCTAGCGCTATCGCTATGGTTGCCGGCGACCAGCCCGCTTTTACCGTCGTTCCTTTTGAGGGCGACCAGGCTGCTTCCTACGGTGAGGATCTCCGCGCCGCTATTACCGCCATGCGCGAGGAGTGCGATGGCGTGCTCGTCTTTACCGACCTGCTTGGCGGCACCCCGTTCAACCAGTCGATGATGATTGCCCAGGATGTCGACAACGTCGAGGTTCTGACTGGCACCAACCTTCCCATGGTTATTGAGCTTCTGTTCCTCCGCGGCAATGCCACGCTCGCCGAGCTTGGCGAGCAGGCCGTGACCGTTGGCCAGACGGGCGTCACCGCCCAGACGGTCGCATCCGTTGCCGGCTCCGAGGAAGAGGATATCTTCGGCGACGAGGACGGCATCTAATGGCCGATTTCGGAGCCAACGTCCTGAGCTCCTCGGTCGCCCTTTTAGGCCTGCTTGTCATCATGGGCTTGATTTACACCATCTGGTCGCAAATCAACATGAAGAAGAAGCAGAAGTACTTCAAGGAGCTGCACACCGAGCTCAAGCCGGGTCAAGAGGTTCTTTTCGCCGGCGGTATCTACGGAACCGTCAAAGGCATCGAAGGCGAGAAGGTCCAGATCAAAGTCCGATCCGGAGCCGTCGTAGATGTTTCGCGTTACGCGATTCAGGAGATCAAGTAACTGTCGTCAGCAAATAACGAAAGGAAGCTGATCAACATGGCAGAACCCAACATTCTTCTTACCCGCATCGATAACCGACTGGTTCATGGTCAGGTTGCCACCCAGTGGAACTCCACCCTGGGCTCCAACCTCATCCTCGTCGCCAACGACGACGTGGCGTCCAACACCATGCGCCAGAACCTCATGAAGATGGCCGCTCCCGCCGGCGTCGCTACGCGTTTCTTCTCTCTGCAGAAGACCATCGACGTCATTGGCAAGGCGAGCCCGCGCCAGAAGATCTTCATCGTGGCCGAAACACCGGAAGACGTGCTTACGCTCGTCAAGGGCGGTGTGCCTATAAAGAAGGTAAACATCGGCAACATGCACATGTCGGAAGGAAAGCGCCAAGTCGCCACCTCCGTCGCAGTTAACGACGAGGATGTCGCTGCGTTTAAAGAGCTGCAGGAATTGGGGGTGGAGTTGGAGATCAGGCGCGTTCCGAGCACGCCTGTTGAGGACACGAGCAAGCTCTTCTCGTAATCCTCATGATCCACGTTGTCAGGAATGAAACCCTGACATTCTGTACGTGAAATCCAAAGTGCGTACATTCATTTTGAAAGGAGGAGCAAGATGGAATACTCGATCATCCAGATCGCTCTGGTCTTCGTCGTCACGTTCATCGCGGCAATCGACCAGTTTGACTTCCTCGAGTCTCTCTATCAGCCCATCGTCACCGGCGCCGTCATCGGTCTTATCCTTGGCGACCTCAACACCGGTCTTCTCGTGGGTGGTACCTATCAGCTCATGACGATCGGCAACATGCCGATCGGAGGCGCTCAGCCGCCTAACGCCGTCATCGGCGGCATCATGGCAGCCATTCTCGCTATCGCCACGGGCCTCGAGCCCAACGCGGCAGTCGGCCTCGCCATTCCGTTCGCTCTGCTTGGCCAGCTCGGCGTTACCCTGGTCTTCACGCTTATGTCCCCGCTTATGTCCACGGCCGATAACATGGCTCACAACGCGGACACCAAGGGCATCGAGCGCCTGAACTACTTCGCCATGGCTCTGCTCGGCCTGATCTTCGCTGTCGTCGTCACCCTGTTCTTCATCGCTGGCGCTACCATTGGTCAGACCATCGCTTCCGCCATCCCGACTTGGCTGCAGACCGGTCTGTCCGCTGCAGGCGGCATGATGCGCTTCGTCGGCTTCGCCGTCCTGCTCAAGGTTATGATGAACCGCGATATGTGGTGCTTCTTCCTCATGGGCTTTGGCCTCGCGCTCATCACCGTTGCCAACGATTCGCTGGCAACCCCTGCTCTGCTCATCCTCGCTCTCATCGGCTTCGGCATCGCTTTCTGGGACTTCCAGCAGCAGACCGAGCTGAAGGGTGCAGCTGTTTCTGACGGAGGTGACTTCGAAGATGGCATCTAATGAGTATGTGATCCCGGAGCACTACGAGGATCTCACTCCTGCTCCGCAGCTCGACCAGAAGACCCTCAACAAGATGGCTTGGCGCTCCTGCTTCCTGCAGGCCTCGTTCAACTACGAGCGTATGCAGGCCGCTGGCTGGCTCTACTCCATCATCCCCGGTCTGGAGAAGATCCACACCAACAAGAACGACCTCGCGGCTTCCATGAGCCACAACCTGGAGTTCTTCAACACCCACCCGTTCCTCGTCACCTTTGTTATGGGCATCGTGCTTTCGCTCGAGCAGAACAAGGTTGACATCCCCACGATCCGTGCCGTCCGCGTCGCCGCAATGGGCCCGCTCGGTGGTATCGGTGACGCCCTGTTCTGGCTGACGCTCGTGCCTATCACGGCCGGCATTACCTCCAACATGGCCATCAACGGCAACGCTGCTGCGCCGATCATCTTCCTGGTGATCTTCAACGCTGTCCAGTTCGCTCTGCGCTTCTGGCTCATGAACTGGTCCTACAAGCTTGGCACCAGCGCTATTGACGCTCTGACCGCCAACATGCAGGCCTTCACGCGTGCCGCTTCCATCATGGGCGTCTTCGTCGTCGGTTGCCTGGTCGTCACCATGGGTGGCACCCAGATCAACCTCCAGATCCCCAACGGCACCACCCGTGGCCTCTCCGCTACTACCGTGATCGTCTCCGAGAAGGAGGCCGAGAACTTCACCGGTATGGAGGGCATCGATACCGAGACCGCTGAGGCCGGTACCATCGCCATGACCGATAAGGACGGCAACGCCCTTACCGCTTCCGATGCCGACGGCAACGCTGTCGAGTGCGGCGTCACCGATCTGGGTAACGGCATGGAGTCCGTGACCTACGGCACCGTTACCGAGGATCCGGTCAACTTCTCTGTTGCTGACACCCTCAACACCATCGTCCCGAAGCTCGTCCCGCTTATGCTTACGCTGCTGCTTTACTACATGTTCGCTAAGCACAGCTGGACCCCGACCAAGGGCATTCTCCTGCTCTTCGTCCTTGGCATCCTGGGCGCTGGCCCGCTTGGTCTCTGGCCGAGCATCTGGTAAGGCTCTAGCTTGAGGGGTGTGTCCCTACGCGGCTCACACCCCGACCCCTTAAGCCATGTGTATGTTAAAAGCCGCGTGCTCGAAAGAGCGCGCGGCTTTTGTTTTCTTAATGATTCGGGTGTGGCAGACAGATAATGCATAACACCCTAGGTAGTTAGCCGAATTCGAGCAAAAGGGAGGATAGAATGGCGATCGGAGCGCGTAAGCAACCGCTGTACGATCAGCTGGTCGATATTCTGACCGAAAAGATTGACCATGAATATCGCGCCGGTGACATGATTCCTTCCGAGCGCGAACTTTCGGAGCGCTATGGTCTCTCGCGCACTACGGTACGCCTGGCTCTGCAGGAACTGGAGCGTTTAGGACTGGTGGTTCGGCAGCACGGTCGCGGTACCTTTGTGACCGACCGTTCGGCAAAAGCAACCAATCTTATGCAGTCCTACAGCTTTACCGAGCAGATGCGCGCGATGGGTCGAGAACCCGAGACCACGATTCTCGAGTTTTGCGAGATGGAGGCCGATAAGAATCTGGCCGAGCATATGGGATTGCGCATCGGTGATCGCATTTTTAAGCTCAAGCGCCTTCGTTCTGCCGACAACATGCCCATGATGGTCGAACGCAGCTATCTACCGGTTCGTCAATTTCTGTCCCTAAAGCGACCGCTGCTGGAGCGTAAGCCGCTTTACGATGTGATTGAGCAGGACTTTCAGCAAAAGATTCGCGTGGCCGAAGAGGAGTTCTATGCGAGCATAGCCCGTCCCACCGATGCCCACCTTTTGGGAATTGTCGAGGGCTCGCCTGTGCTCGATTTGGTCAGGACTACGTATAACGAGTCAAACGAGGTAGTGGAGTACACACTCTCGGTTGCTCGTGCCGATCAGTTTAAATACAAGGTTTACCACCAGCGCAGTAACTAGTGCTCGCATCGTTTCCATATGGTGATTCTTTGCATTTAACTGGTTACTACCAGATAACCAACCGAAGTGTATAATTGCACGTCAGAGGATTACTTCTAGAGAGAGGTATTAGAAATGTTCGAGAAGAGTGTCGAGGAGCTCACCGAGCTCGGCGCCCAGATCACCACGGCCGAGATTGCTCAGCAGCCCGAGCTTTGGCGTGATACGCTCAACATCTATCGCGAGAACAAGGAGGCCATCGAGGCCTTCCTGGCCGAGGCTCGCGCTATGGGCGAGGGTCGTCTGTCCGTTGTCTTCACCGGTGCCGGTACGTCCGACTACGTTGGCGATACCTGCGCCCCGTACCTGCGTCACGCTGGCAACACTGATCTCTACGACTTTAAGCCCATCGCCACGACCGACATCGTGAGCGCCCCGCGCGATTTCCTGCGCGCCGAGGATCCCACGCTCGTGGTTTCCTTTGCCCGCTCTGGCAACAGCCCCGAGAGCCTTGCCGCCGTTGCCGTTGCCAAGGAGCTCGTCCACAACGTCAAGTTCCTCAACATCACCTGCGCTCCCGAGGGCAAGCTCGCCGTCGAGTCTGCCGATGATCCCAACGCGCTGACGCTGCTCATCCCGCGCGCCAACGACAAGGGCTTCGCCATGACCGGTTCTTATTCCTGCATGACCCTGCTCTCCACCCTTATTTTCGACACTGCCTCTGACGAGCAGAAGGCCGAGTGGGTCGAGACGATTGCCAAGATGGGCGAGGAGGTCATCTCCCGTGAGCCTGAGATCGCCGATTACCTGGCTGGCGATTTCAACCGCGTGACCTACTTGGGTTCTGGCTCCTTCGGTGGTCTTGCCCAGGAGAGCCAGCTCAAGATCCTCGAGCTCGCTCACGGTCTGGTTGCTACTTCCTACGACACCTCCATGGGCTATCGTCACGGACCTAAGTCCTTCGTCGACGATAAGACGCTCGTCTTCGTGTTCGTCAACAACGACGCCTACACCCGTCAGTACGACATCGACATCCTCAACGAGATCGGTGGCGACAAGATCGCTCAGCACACCGTTGCCGTTCAGCAGGATGGCGCTACCGTCTACGAGGGCGAGTCCTTCACCTTTAAGGACTACGAGGCGCTTCCCGAGGGCTACCTTGCCCTGCCGTTCGTGATGTTTGCCCAGGCTATCAGCCTGCTCAACTCCGTGCGCGTGGGCAACACGCCCGATACGCCGAGCCCCACCGGCACGGTCAACCGCGTGGTTAAGGGCGTGACGATTCACCCCTTCACCGCTTAATCGCGTCCCCCTGTAAGGGCGCCCGTCCGCTCATAACGGCGGGCGGGCGCTTTTTGTTTTACGTGAGCTGGGTATAAGCATCACTACAGTCAACTGCTTTAGAAGCAAGGAGTGCATATGAGCACGTACGCAATTAAGGCTGACAAGTTCTTCTTGCCGGCAGGCCCGCAACTGGGCGGCTATCTTATGGTCGAGGATGGCGTCTTTGGCGCCTGGCAGGCCGACGAGCCCTCCTGCGAGATCAAGGACTACACGGGATCGTGGATCGCACCGGGTATGGTCGATACTCACATCCATGGCTTCTACAACCACTCAACTACTGATAACGATCCCGAGGGCATCGATATCAGCTCGACCGAGCTCGCCCGTCGCGGCACCACCAGCTGGCTGCCCACGACGTTCACCGATGGCGTCGAGCAGATCAAGGATGCCTGCGCCGCCATCGCCCAGGCTGACGAGGGTCGCGGCCCCGACTTCTGCGGTGCTCGCATTCAGGGCATCTACCTGGAGGGCCCCTTCTTTACCATGAAGCACGTGGGCGCGCAGAACCCCGCCTACCTGATCGATCCCTCCGAGGAGGTCTTCGATCAGTGGCAGGAGGCTGCGGGTGGTCGCATTGTTAAGAGCGCCATGGCGGCCGAGCGCGACGGTGCCGCTGCTTATGCGGCTGCTCTGAACGCCAAGGGTGTGGTGACCAGCATCGGTCACTCCGACGCCACCTACGATGAGTGCATCGCCGCCATCAACGCCGGTGCCAGCTGCTTTACGCATACCTATAACGGCCAGCGCGGGCTGCATCACCGTGAGCCCGGTGTCGTGGGCGCTGCCATGTCCACGCCCGAGACCTACGCCGAGATCATCTGTGACGGCAAGCACGTTAACCCTGCCGCCATCAAGGCGCTGCTGCAGGCAAAGGGCTGGCAACACACGGTGCTCATCACCGACTGCCTGGGCTGCGGCGGCATGCCCGAGGGCAGCTACACCAGTGGTGGCATGGACGTCATCATGAAGGACAACCTGTGCTGGCTCGCCGACGGCAAGAGCATTGCTGGCTCGGTGCTCACGCTTGCCCAGGGCGTCAAGAACATCGTCGACTGGGGCATCGCCAGCGCCGATATCGCCATTCGTATGGCAACCGAGGTGCCGGCACGCTCCGCGCACATCGAGGATAAGTGCGGCAGCATCATGCCGGGTCGCGACGCCGACTTTGTCGTGTTCGACCATGAGCTTACCCTCGTCGAGACGTATGTTGGCGGCCAGAGCGTCGGCAACGCCTTTACCGAGTAACGATAGAAAAAGACGGCGGGCCCGAATCTGCTCGGACCCGCCGTATGGGTTAAACGCTCAAAAGCACCTTTACAGTTACAGCTTGTTAGCGATCTTCTTTGCCGTGCGCTTGACGCCGGCCACCAGACCTCCTGCAGGATGCTCCTTCTCGTAGGCTAGACGCTTCTCGCGCTTGGCGTACTCTTCGACGATGATGTCGCCGTACTCGTCTTCGATTTTGTTGAAGAAATCGACGGCTCCCTTAATCTCTTCGGCAGTTGGGTGCCCCTTCTGGACGCCGCCGGCGAGCTTGAACGGCCCCCACGTATCAAAGCCGGGGCAGCCGTAGACACCCATAAAGATGGCCTGTCTCATGCGGCAGATGCCATCGATATCCTTGCCGTACCACTTGTTTTTGCCACCGTAGGTCATAAGGCCAAACACCTTGTCCTGCGGCTGCAGCACGTTCGTGAGCACGCGTGCCATGTCCTTGTCGATCTCGGAGTAATAGATGCCCGTGGCGACACCGATCAGATGGTATTCGTGCAGGTCGGGGTACTCGTTTTTACCGAGTGACTTCACGTCGAGGGTATCGATCTCGGGGTGCGCCTCGACGATGGCGTCCACGAGCTTTTTCGTATTGCCGTGGTGGTGTGAGGCATAAAGGATGATGGTTCGCATAAGAAGGCCTTTCAGCTGTAATTGCATCAATGTCTGTATGGTACCCCGTTGCATGGCTGGGAAACCGGACGCATCGATGAACGTGCGGGTTTGTCCTTTGGTCAGGGCCGAGACGGGTTCTTGCGAGCAAAAAGCAGTTGTTCGAAAGGATGGACAATGGAATACGCTCTCTCCAACGATTCGATTTCTATCAAGGTCTCCACGGCCGGCGGCTCGTTTACCTCGATTGAGGCTGGAGGTCGCGAGTACTTGTGGCAGGGCGATCCCGCCGTGTGGTCCGGCCAGGCACCGATTTGCTTCCCGATTTGCGGAGGTTTGCGCGATAACAGCGCCATGACGTTTGCCGGGCATCATGTAAAGCTCGCTCGCCACGGATTTGCGCGTAAACAGGAGTGGAAGCTGTTGAGCCAAGGCGAGAACGAGCTGGCGATGTGCCTGGCTTCCGAGGATAACGCCGCGCTGCTGAGCGATTATCCGTATCCGTTTAAGCTTGTCGCCCGTTATACGCTCGAGGATACCGCCGTGCGCGTCTACTATGAGGTGACCAACGAGGGAACCGAGGACATGCCGTTCTTTATCGGCGGTCATCCCGGCTTTAGGTGTCCGCTCGATGAGGGCGAGGCCTATACGGACTACGAGCTGCGCTTTGAGAAAGACGAGGCTGCGGAGCTCTGCACCGCCGTTCCCTCGACTGGATTGATTGACGTGACCAACCGCTCCAAGAACCCCATGGTGGGAAAGACGCTGCCCCTGTCGCACGAGCTCTTCGATTTTGCGGAGACCATCTTTGACGTGCTCGAGAGCCGTCAGGTCACGCTTTCCAAGAAGGGCGAGGACAAAGGCGTTCGCCTGAGCTTTGAGGGCTTCCCGTATCTCATTGTGTGGAGTAAGCCCGAGGGCGATTTTGTGGCAGTTGAGCCCTGGGGCGGCCTTTCGACCTGCTCCGATGAGGACGACGTGCTTGAGCACAAGCGCGGCTGCCTTATCGCCAAGCCCAAAGAAACCATCGTGCGCTCGTTCACGATTGAGATTCTGTAATTCCGTTTTGTCGACTCGTATCGCGAGGCATAAGGAGCCTGCGAGATAAGGAGCTAGAAATGATCCTCACCGTTACGATGAACCCGTCCGTCGATACACGCTATCAGCTCGATGAGCTCATTATCGACGACGTCAACCGCGTGACGCCCGAAAAGACCGCCGGCGGTAAGGGCCTCAACGTGGCCCGCGTCCTGGGCCAGCTGGGCGACGATGTCGTGGCAACCGGCTTGCTTGGTGGTCATATGGGCGCCTATATGGCCGAGCTCATGGATGCCAACGGCATTAAGAATGATTTTGTGCCCATCAAGGGCGAGACCCGCATCTGCCTCAATATCCTTCATGCTGGCAACCAGACCGAGTTGCTCGAGAGCGGCCCGACGATTGCCCCCGAGGAGCTCGATGCCTTTACCGCCAAGTTCGCCGAGCTTGCGAGCAAGGCCGATGTCGTTACCATCTCGGGTTCGCTGCCCCGCGGCGTCGAGGCGGACTACTACGCCAAGATCACGGGCATTGCTGAGAACGCCGGCGCCAAGGTGCTGCTCGATACCTCGGGCGCTTCGCTCGAGGCTGCGCTCAAGTCCAAGGTCAAGCCTGAGCTGGTTAAGCCTAACCTGACCGAGATCAACGGTCTTCTGGGCACGAGCTTTACCACCGACGATGTGGACGAGCTCCGTTCCGCGCTCGCCTCTGACGCCCGCTTCTCCGATATCACCTGGGTCGTCGTATCTATGGGCGCTGCCGGCTCCGTTGGTTTCCATAACGGCCGTGCGTTCCGCGCCAAGACCCCCGATATCCCCGCCGTTAACGCTACGGGCTCTGGCGATTCGACCATTGCCGGCTTCGCACATGCGATTGCTGCCGGAGCCGACGACGAGACGGTGCTGCGTACCGCCAACACCTGCGGCAAGCTCAATGCCATGGATCCCATGACTGGCCACTTGGTTATGGATCGTTGGGACGAGGTTTACAACGGCGTTGTCGTGACCGAGCTGTAGGAGCTTGTGCTGCGGCCCCGGCATCGGTTGCCAGTTCATGTCGACGACAAGTGCAGTAGCATTATGCCGGGGCGCGACGCCGACACTGTCGTGTTCAATCCCGACCTTACCCTGGTCGAGACGCATGTGGGTGGCAACAGCGTCGGTAATGCGTTTGCCGAGTAGCCGCCAAAGAAACGATCCGAGAGGGGATTTAGATGATTTACGGTGCATTGGGCGATATCGAGGAGTACCGTGGAATGCTCAAGGGCCTCGACGTGCTGATCGACTGGCTCGAGGAGAACGATCCGGCGAAGCTCGAGGTCGGCAGCCATCCGATTCTGGGCGACAAGGTCTTTGCGAACGTCATGGCTCCCACGACGCGTCCCGAAGCCGAGGCTCACTATGAGACGCATCAGCGCTATCACGACCTGCAGATCGATGTCGAGGGTCGCGAGGCCTTTAAGGTCGCTACGGGCAGCTTGACGCTGGTCCAGGAGTTTGACGAGAAGGACGACTACGATCTGGTCGATTCCGACGCCTCGATCGCCGGCGATCTTGCTGACGATAAGTTTGCACTGTTCGTTGCCGGCGAGCCTCATATGCCCACGCTCGAGTTCCCGGGCGATGGCGCGCAGCCGGTCAAGAAGATCTGCTTTAAGCTGCTTGCAGATGCTCACTGGGAGGAGTAGCGCGCTGCTCGGCTGAGCTGTTCGTATGCTGGCGTGATTCCATTGAGGAGCGCGCTTGAGCCCCGTTAATCGCGGTTCCCTTGGGGATTGCGGTTGGCGGGGCTTTCTGTTTTTGAGTAGGGGAGTTGAGGCCGTTACGATACGTGGATTGGCGCACGCGCACTCAAAATCGGCAACAAAAAAGCCGCCCGAAGGCAGCTATCTTGTGCAATGGAGCCAGCGACCGGGCTCGAACCGGTGACCCCCGCTTTA
>URDE01000029.1:0-19687 GCA_900546525.1 uncultured Collinsella sp. | reverse complement strand
GAGCATGAGCAAGAACATCGCACGCCTGGCAGTAACCGCCGGCCTCACAGCAGCGCTGAGCTTCGGCGGAGTCATGGCCCCGGTCACCATGGCGTTTGCTGCGGGTACGCCGAAGGTGGCCGAGAGCGGCAGCGTGACGATTAAGGAGGATACCTACAAGGATACGACCTTTAAGGGAATCAAAATTTTCTCGGCGAAGGTCACGCAAGACTGGAAGGATGATGGTACCTGGGACTCCACTGCGGAGAAGACGCTTTCCGATATCGAATGGGCAAGTGATCCCGTAATGAGCGCAGTGACTACGGCATTTAATAACGATGATCCCAAGCCTGTTGACTTGCCGACTGGCAAAGATGCTAAATCTGCTCAGGCGTGGGCCCAGTTCATCAAAAAGCACGGGTCCGATGCTGATGGGGGTAAAAACGTCAAGGCCGGAAGCGTGCTCGACAAGATCGCTGCTGCCGTTGAGAAGGCGAACATTCCTGAAGGCAATAACGGCTGGCTAAATGCTGACAACACCGGTTCTTTTAGTAACTTGGCTACTGGTTACTGGCTCTTCGTGACTAAGAGTGTCGGCGAGAATGCTAATGCTGAAAAGGGTAACACGGATACCTTCAGTTCGCCCATTTTCGCCGTTGTTGGCGGTTCCGCTGAGAACTTAACTCCCAAGAAGCAGGTCCCCACTGTGACCAAGGCCGTCAGGGACGACAAGGATGGCAGCACCTTCGGTACCGATGTGTTCAAAAATCCCAACATGGCTGCAGACTCCCGAATGGACCAGTTTATCGACTATCAGCTCGTTGGCACCGTTGCGGGGAACATCAACACTTACAGCACCTACAGGTACACCTTCACGGATAATCTTCCCAAATCCATGACGCCTCGTCTTGGGGCTGACGGCAAGACGCCAGTTGTTACGGTCAAAATTGGCAATACCGAGGTTAAGACCGGCTACACTGCCAAGTACGATAACGACACGCTGACTGTCGACTTCCTTAATCTCAAGAATTGCATGGCTGAGGGTGAAACTCCTATCTCGCTGGATGGCAACTCTAAGGTGACCGTTGAGTACCAGGCCAAGCTCGACTCTAGCAAGGTTTGCAATGCTGACGGTTCGCTCAATTCAGAATTCAGCAGTTTGCTCGGTACCGCACAGACGAATACGGTTAAGCTTACCTACTCCAACAACCCGCACGGTGAAGGTGAAGGCACTACGGTTGACCATCCTGCTTATGACTACACCTATGGTATCGATGTTACCAAGGTCGGTAGCGACAAGGATGGAGACGGTAACCTCAAGACGCTCAAAGATGTTGAGTTCACCTTGCAGGAGGTTGTTAACGGCAACGCTGAGAAGCAATTCATCGACGCCCGGGGTGTAAAGCACAGCGACGCCAAGGAAGCCACGCTCAAGACGACGAACGAAGGCAAGATCAACGTTGTCGGTCTCGACGAGGGCACCTACATCCTCAAAGAGGTTAAGCCTGCTCCTGGTTACAATAACTCCGCCAAGGACGGTGTCACCTTTACTATCAAACGTGACAGTAACGATCAGCTCTATCAGGCTGGTCAAAGTGTTACTCCGAGTACGGAGTCTGTAATCAGTGCAGCATCTGGCGTTGTGAAGGATGGCACGGCCGCCGCAGCTACCGGTAAGCTCAGCTTCACCATTATCGACCAGAAGGGCTCCAACCTCCCGCTCACCGGTCTCAACGGCGTGACCTTCACTTGGATCGCTGGTGGCGCGGTGCTGTGCATCGGCGTGGCGCACCTCATCCGCAGCCGTAAGCAGGCCGAGGAGTCCGAGCAGGAGTAACGCTCGTTCACCCATCCCCTTGGCAGGTGGGATGTGATGGCCATGAGACTTGCGGACACTTTTCTCGTCCATCCACGTTCTTGCTTTGCCATTCTCTTTTCGGGGCAGACTCCGCGCTGGAGTCTGCCCCGTTTTTTTGGATAACGCAGCCAGCCTCCATCGCTTGTATGATCGAGTGTATGATTAGCGAACAGATGTTTGCAAATATTGCGTTTACCAGCTGTAAGTGCGAGTGCTCGCAGTAAAATACCCTTGCGACGCATCCCGTGCGCGGGCGGCCGACGACTCGATCGGAGGTCCCCAAATGCTGAAATTCCTTAACGCGCTCGCCGCCCTCGCGGCGGTGGGCACGTTCGTCATCGCGTTTCTTGACTCGTATGAGGTTCGGTTTAAGGTCCGTAGGCGCACGCGCGGTGCGGACGGTAGAAGGCATTTGCGCCGCAACAAGCGCAAATAAGAATGCCCGGGGGTCGGATCCCGGGCATTTAACAAAACCAGAAAACTAGGCCGCCCGCGCTCCCAAACATTTACGCGGGGTGCGTCGTTTTCTACTGACATTGTATCCCGAATCGCCCCGCCGATCCGGGACATTTTGAAAACTCAAATGCTGGCTTATCCTCGACTGGACGGTGCAGTCTAGCTGCGTTGCCAGCCGCGGAAGCTCGCTAATCGGCTATTATTTGTTTAGACAACTTGAGTTGTAGAGGAGTGACCGGCGATGGTGCAGGGCACCAAACATATGAAGAGTAATAACGCCGCGGCCAACGGCGGCTCAAGTCCTCAGCCCAAACCTCAACCAAAGCCTAAGCGCCGTCGCAAGCGACTGCCGCGCTGGGCCGACCGGCTCATCACCATCGTCATCATCCTTATTGGCGTGGGCCTTATGACCTGGCCGTGGATATTGGACCGGCTCGAAGCCTCGGGCGTGTTTAACCAGATTAGCACGGTGTCCAGCACCGTGGACGCGCTTTCCGAAGAGGAGCGCGAACGCATCCTGCTCCAGGCTCGCTCCTTTAACGAGCAGCTGGCGGGCGAGGCCACCGAGCTTCCCGCCGACCAGATCGAGCCCTACGCCCAGCAGCTCATCTTTGACCGCGACCCCATGATGAGCTGGGTCGAGATCCCCTCCATCGACGTGAGCATGCCCATCTACCACGGCACGAGCGAAGAAGTCCTCATGGCGGGCGTCGGCCATCTGGAGGGCACGAGCCTGCCGGTGGGCGGCACCTCGACGCATTGCGTGCTCACCGCACACTCGGGCATGCGCAACCTGAGCATGTTCGACGACATCCACTCGCTGGAGCCCGGCGACCTGGTGCTGCTGCACACCATGAACAAGACGCTCGCCTACAAGATGGTGGACTCCGAGGTCGTGCTGCCCGAGGAGATGGAGTCGCTGACCATCGAGCCCGGCGCCGACAAGGTGACGCTCGTCACCTGCACGCCCTACGGCGTGAACGACCATCGCCTGCTGGTGCATTGCGTGCGCACCAAGTACAACAAGAAGGACGTCGACAAGCAAAAGTCGCTGGCCGGCCGCCACTGGGGCAAGCGCGAGTTTGCCGTGCTCATCGTGGTCGTGGCCATTGTGCTGTTGCTACTGGACATCGTGATCCACGCGGTCCGCAAGCGCCGCAAGACCAAGGCCTCGGCATAAGACATTCTTCAGAACCACCACAATGGGGACAGGCACCTTTGTGGTGGTCGGGACTTCCAAACCATCACAACATTCGATGAAAATCGCGATTTGGACGAAAAGTGTCGAATCTTGTGATGCTTTTCGCTGCGGGCGAGACGGTTTTCGCTGCGGGCGAGACGGTTTTCGTTGCGGGCGGGACGGTTTTCGCTATGGACGGCGCGGTTTCGCTGCGGAACCGCCAGCCCGCCGCCTGCCAACCGCCACCCTCGTTACGTTTTCGCTGCATTTGGGTAAAGCGCCTGCTCCAAGCCGGCGTTGCCTTGTATACTAGAGCGGTTTAACTGTTATGCGGAAGGGAGCGCCTATGGCACTCAGCGAGAAAGACGTGCGCGGCATCGCCGAGTACGCAAAGATCGCACTGACCGATGACGAGCTCACCCAGATGACGTCCTACCTGAACGACGCCGTCCAGATGCTCGAGCCCGTCTTGCAATATGACTTGCCCGACGTGGAGCCCACGTTCCATCCCATCGGAAGCCTGTCCAACGTGATGGGCGACGACCTGCGCGAGCCCGAGCGCGACCTGCCGCTCGACGTTGCGCTGGAAAACGCCGGCAGCGCGCGCGACCGCTACTTCCGCGTGCCGTCCATTTTGGGAGAGGGGGAGAGCGAGTAATGACGCTAAGCTTCGATTCCCTTACCGCCGCTCAGATTGCCGCGGGCGTTGCCGCCGGCGACTTTACCGCTACCGAGGTGGCCCAGGCCTCCCTTGCCGCCATCGAGGCGCGCGAGGACGGGGTCCAGGCATTCCTGCAGGTGGCGCCCGAGCTTGCGCTCGAGGCCGCTGCGCGCGTGGATGCCGACCGTGCCGCCGGCAAGCCGCTGCCCCCGCTTGCGGGCGTGCCGCTGGCCATTAAGGACAACATGAACCTCGTGGGCACGCGCACCACCTGCGCTTCCCGCATGCTCGAGAACTACCAGAGTGTCTACACCGCCACCTGCGTCCAGCGCATGCTCGACGCCGGCTGCCTGCCCATGGGCAAGGCCAACATGGACGAGTTTGCCTTTGGCAGCTCCACCGAGAGCTCGGCGTTCCACCGCACCAACAACCCCTGGGATACCGAGCGCGTGCCCGGTGGCTCCTCGGGCGGCTCCGCTGCCGCCGTCGCCGCGGGCGAGGTCGCGCTCTCGCTGGGCTCGGACACCGGCGGCTCCATTCGCCAGCCGGCGTCGCTGTGCGGCGTGGTGGGCTTTAAGCCCACGTATGGCGCCGTGAGCCGTTACGGCGTGGTCGCCTTTGGCTCGTCGCTCGACCAGGTGGGGCCCTTTGGCCGCACGGTCGAGGATGTCGCGCTGGCCATGAACGCGCTTACCGGTGCGGGGCACGATCCGTACGACTGCACCAGCCAGGATTGCGCCGTCGACTTTACCGAGCACCTCAACGACAGCATCGAGGGCAAGCGCGTGGGCATCATCCCCGCGTTTATGGAGGCCGAGGGCCTGACGCCCGAGGTTAAGGCCGCTGTTCAGCGCGCCGCCCAGGAGCTGCAGAACCAGGGTGCCGAGCTGGTCGAGGTCGACCTGCCGCACCTGGACGCCGCCATCGCCGCCTACTACGTCATCGGCCCGGCCGAGGCGTTCTCCAACCTGGCCCGTTTCGACGGCATTCGCTACGGCTATCAGGAGGAGGGCTGCGCCAACCTGTCCGACCAGAGCTCGCTTTCGCGCGCCCACGGCTTTGGCGCCGAGGCCAAGCGCCGTCAGATGCTCGGCGCCTACCTGCTGAGCTCGGGCGTGTACGACAAGTACTACTACGCCGCGCAAAAGGCCCGCACGCTCATCACGCAGGACTACGACGCTGCGTATGCCAAGGTGGACACCATCCTCATGCCCGCCTCGCCGCGCACGGCCTTTAAGTTTGGCGAGATCAGCGACCCCACGCAGATGTACCTCTCCGACCTGTACACCATCTCGCTCAACATTTGCGGCAACGGCGGTATTTCGGTGCCGCTGGGCCTGGGCGTGGATACTCAGCTGCCCGTTTCTGCCCAGCTGGTTGGTCCGGCGTTTAAGGACCGTCAGCTGCTCACGTTTGCCCGCGCCCTGGAGCGCGGCTTTGCCGATGCCGCCACGGGTGCGCCCGCGCTTTCCGTCGCGCCCGATTTTGCCGGGAAGGGAGGCGAGCTGTAATGAAGGAGCTTTCCGAGGTCCTGCAGGATTGGGAGGCCGTGATCGGCCTAGAGATCCATACCGAGCTCACCGCACTCGATACCAAGATGTTCTGCAACTGCAAGCTCAGCCACGATGACGAGCCCAACGCCAACGTGTGCCCGGTGTGCCTGGGCCTGCCCGGCGCCCTGCCGGTGCCCAACAAGCGCGCCATCGAGAGTATCGTCAAGGCAGGTCTCGCCACCAACTGCGAGATCCAGCGCCACTCGATGTTCTATCGCAAGCACTACTTCTATCCCGACATGGCCAAGAACTTCCAGACCACGCAGGGTCCGGTCGCCTTTGCCATGTACGGTCACCTGAATCTTGACGTGACCGGTCGCGGCGCCGCCGAGCGCCCCGACTGCGCATTTGGCGAGGCCGAGGCCCAGAGCCTGGCGAGCGCTTCGGCCAACGCCGAGGGCCTGTCCACGTCCATGACGTCGACCATGCGCGAAGGCAATCAGCGTGCCGGTCATCTGGCCAGCTACGACGCGTCCAACCTACAGATGCCCGAGCGCCGCGAGGATGGTTCCTACACGGTGCCCATCCGCATCCTGCGCATCCACATGGAGGAGGACGCCGCCAAGATGGTGCACGTGGGCGGTGCCGAGGGCCGCATTACCGCCGCGACCGAGTCGCTCGTCGACTACAACCGCTGCGGCACGCCTTTGATTGAACTCGTGACTGAGCCCGACTTGCGTACGCCCGAGGAAGCGCGCCTGTTTATGGAGAAGCTCCGTCGCATCTTTGTGACGCTGGGCATTTCTGACTGCTCCATGGAGAAGGGTTCCATGCGCTGCGACGGCAACGTGTCGCTGCGCCGCCGTGGCGAGACCAAGCTGGGCACCAAGACCGAGCTTAAGAACCTCAACTCGTTTAAGAGCCTGCATGATGGCCTTGCCTACGAGATCTGCCGTCAGGCCGAGGTGCTCGAGGAGGGCGGAATCATCTATCAGGAGACCCGCCACTGGGAGCCCAGTCGCAAGCGCACCGTGGTCATGCGTGTGAAGGAAACGGCCGACGACTATCGCCTGTTCCCCGATCCCGACCTGGCGCCGTTCGATTTGGACGACGAGTTCATCGACCGCTGCCGTGGCGAGATTCCCGAGCTGCCCGATGCCAAGCGCGCCCGTTTTGAGGCCGACTTTGGCATTAAGACAGCCGATGCCGAACAGATTGCCGGCGACCCCGAGTTTGCCGACTTCTTTGAGGCCGCCGCTGCCGGTATGGCTGGCAAAGAGGCCCAGACGGTCGCAAACCTGCTGGTCAACGAGATGATCGCCTACCTTAAGGGCGCGGGCGTCTCGCTGGCCGAGTCCGGTATTGCACCGGCTCAGGTGGCAGCCCTTGCCAAGCTGCTGGCGACCGATGCCATCAGTTCCAACCAGGCTCACGAGGTCTTTGAGGCCATGGCCCAGACCGGTGACGACCCCAACAAGATCGTCGACGAGCGTGGTATGCGTCAGGTGAGCGATGCCGGCGCGCTGCAGCCGATCGTGGACGAGGTGCTGGCTAACTGTGCCGATCAGGCGCAGCAGTATCGTGACGGCAACCAGAAGGTCATCGGCTTTTTGGTGGGCCAGTGCATGAAAGCGAGCCGCGGCAAGGGCAACCCGAAGCTCTTCAACGAGTTGCTGAGAACGTCGCTCTCGTAAACGGGAACCCGGGAGCCCCGGCAGAGCGGGTGCTTCCTCAAAATTTCGAACAGTCCTGCGCAAGACGAAGGCCACATTAAGTGGCCTTCTTTGCGTGCGGAACTCATTTTGAGCAAGCACCCGCCCTGCCGGGGCTCCCGGGTTCTGTAACGACTCGGCCGCTCGGATCAGGTGGGCTGAATGGAATTTGGTGAATGAGGGCGCCGTTGGCGCCCTCATTTTTTGTGGATGTTGAAAACGAAGGTGAATACTTTTCCGCGAAGTGAACGACCTATTTTGGACCCCTGAAACATCAACACTTTTCTGGCTCGGTTTCCTGCGGTTTTGTCGAGTTTTCCCTGCGGTTTTGCTGCGAAAAAATGCGGATGCTTCGGGGGCCCAATTTTGCTCGTTCACTTCGCGGAAAACCATTCACCTTCAATTTGCTGGAGGGAAGAGGGCCTCCTCTTTGGCGTCACGGATGTGCATCGCGGCGGGCGGATCGCCAGAAGCCGGCTGTTCCGCACCTTAAGATTTCCAAAAAGTTAACCTTTGTTGACCTCAATAGTTAGATAAACTAAACTATTTTCCAAAAGTGTGCTCGAGCAAACTTGTTTACTCGAGTGCTGAGGCACCGTGCCGCGTCCAATGCGGCAAAAGGGAGAAGCAACATGAAGAAGTCGACGTTCAATACCCTGCTTGTCGGTGGCGGTTTTCTGCTTGGCACGGCCGGCATCAAGCTGCTTACCAGCGCTCCGGTCAAGAATGCCTGCGTGCAGGGTATCGCGTGCGGCATGCGCATCAAGAACGGCTACCAGGACATGGTCGAGCAGGCCAAGGCTAATGTCGACGACATGGTTGCCGAGGCTGCTTACATCACCCAGAGCGAGGCCGCTGCTGACGAGGCAGCCGAGTAACGCTCTCAGGCACAAATTATGAGATTCTCGATTATTAGCGAGATCCCTGGCAGGACCCGTCTTCAATTGGCGGGTCCTGTGCCAGAGAGCGATCTCGACGCACTTCTTAAGCTCAGCGGCGATATCGACGGCGTGCACAAGGTGCGCGTTTATGGCCGCATTGGCCAGATGGCGCTGGAGTACGACGAGCCGCGCCGCGCGAGCGTGCTCGACGCCTTGGGCGCACTCGATGCTCAAGCTATCGCCGATGCCAAGTCGGGCTACGTGATGCAACTCGAGCCACGCAAGCACAAGCTCGTCATGGATCTTGCCACACTTATCGGCGCCCACTACGCGCGCCGCTGGTTCTTGCCGACGCCTTTGCGTGCGGTGTTTGTCGTGGCCGGTTACATGGCATTTTTGCGTGCCGCCCTTCATGAGCTGGCTCAGCCGCGCCTGACCGTTCCCGTGCTCGACGCTTCGGCCATCGGCATCTCGTTCGTCAAGCGTGATGTTGACACCGCGGGCCAGACGATGTTCCTGCTCAACGTGGGCGAGCTGCTCGAGGACTACACGCGCGCCATGAGCGAAAACGAGCTCATCAACTCTCTGCTCGATGTGCCCGACAAGGCGCAAAAGGTCGTCGGCGACACCGAGGTAAGCGTTGCCGCGACCGAGCTTGAGCCCGGCGATCTGGTCGCCGTGCGCACCGGCATGTCCATCTGCATCGATGGCGTGGTCGAGCAGGGGAGCGCCATGGTCAACCAGGCGACCCTGACCGGCGAGCCGCTGGCCGTCGAGCGCAGCGTGGGCGACGACGTGTTCGCCGGCACCGTCGTGGAAGACGGCAGCATCCTGGTGCGCGTGCGCGCCAATACGGCGCAGACCAAGCTGCGCTCGATCGTCTCGCTCGTGCAGACGGCCGACTCGCTCAAGTCCGAGGGCCAGTCGCACATGGAAGACCTCGCCAACAAGATTGTGCCGTGGAACTTCCTGCTTGCGGGTCTGGTCGCACTCACCACGCGCAGCCTTATCAAGACCTCGGCGGCGCTGATGGTCGACTACTCGTGTGCACTCAAGCTCACGGGTTCCGTTGCCGTCATGACCGCCATGAGCGATGCTGCCAAGATGGGCGTCATGGTTAAGGGCGCGAAGTACTTTGAGTCGTTTGCCAAGGCCGATACCATTGTGTTTGATAAGACCGGCACGCTGACCGAGGCGCAGCCACGCTTGGCTTGCGTGCTGACGACCGATGGCTGGAGCGAGGACGAGGTTCTGCGCCTTTCCGCTTGCTTGGAGGAGCATTTCCCGCATCCGGTGGCGCGTGCCGTGGTCAACGCTGCTCACGAGCGTGGGCTCGAGCACCGCGAGCGCCACGCTGCTGTCGAGTATATTGTGGCGCACGGCATCGCTTCGTCCATTGAAGGGCGTCGCGCCATCATCGGTTCCGCGCACTTTGTATTCGAGGACGAGAGCGCGCAGCTCGAGTCCGACATTAAGGAGCAAATCGAGTCCCAGATGCAGGGCCTGTCGCCGCTGTATCTGGCGGTCGATGGCACCGTTGTGGGCGTGCTCGGTATCGAGGACCCGCTCAAGGCCGGGGTCCGCGAGGCCATCGCCGACTTGCACGCGTTGGGCGTTAAGCACGTGGTCATGCTCACGGGCGACTCGGAGCGCACGGCCGAGCGTATTGCTCGCGAGGCAGGTGTCGACGAGTTTAAGGCCGAGCTGCTGCCCGAGGACAAGTACGCGTATGTTGAGCGCATTAAGGGCGAGGGGCGCCACGTTGCCATGGTGGGCGACGGCGTCAACGATTCGCCGGCGCTCGGTTTGGCCGACGTGGGGCTGGCAATGGGCGGTGGAAGCGACATCGCCAAGGAGGTCGCCGATATCATCCTGACCGATACGGATCTTGCCGCGATCGTGCGCCTGCGCCGCATGAGTCAGGGGCTTATCGACCGTCTGACGAGTTCGTATTCCAAGGTGATGCTCACCAACTCGGCGCTGTTGGCATTGGGTATTACCGGCATGATTACTCCGCAGGCGTCGTCGCTGCTGCACAACGGCTCAACGATCGCCTACAGCCTGGGCAACGCAAAGGCTTACCTGCGCTAGCGGACGTGTTCGCCCACGTTATCTGGCCTGCGCCCAGACGGCATCGGTGTCGTCTGGGCGCAGGCCTTTTGCATTTGACCATTTGCTAGCTTCTCTATATAGTGTTGCTAGCGGTGCTAGCATTTGAAGGGAGCGGGATCGACGTGGGTGCTGTTAGCGGCATGGCGCAGGTGAACGTTCGCGTGGATCGCCAGGTCAAGAACCGTGCCGAGGAGGCGCTGCGGCTTTCGGGCGGGTCACTGCCCGAGCTCATCAAAAAGGTGGTGGCCAAGGTCGCACAGGGTGGCGGGCAGTGCGAGGAAGTGCTTGCGGCCGTCGACGACCGGCAGCAGACCGTCGCGCCCGATACGCCGTTCGCCGCGTCGTGGGCAGCGGCAGACCGGCTTTATGCAGATTTGGGCATCGCTACGTCGCCCGTATCTGATGATCGCGATTGGGACGCAATCTATTCCGAAGCCATGGATGAGCATTATCGCCAAAAGGGGATGATCCAGTGAACGGAGCCCCTCTTAAGATCATGGTGGATGCGAATGTGTGGGTCGATTCGTTTTGCGTCGACCATGCCGAGTCGCTTGCTGCGCGTGCGTTTATTGGGCAGGCGACGGAGGCGGGGGCATTGCTGTTCTTTCCGGTGCATATCGCTAAGGACGTGCTGTACGTTGTCCAACACGAGCTGAAGCGTAGCGTTCTTGCCAGTGGGGGAGCGCTCGACGAGGCATCTGCCCGTGCAATTGGCGATGCGGCGTTGGCGTTTGTTCGGAACATGACCGAAAACGCCACGGCCGTGGGTGCAGATGCGTCGGACCTTTGGCTGGCCGACAAATACTTAGCGCTCCATCGCGATTACGAGGACAACTTGGTGCTCGCCGCGTGTAAGCGCGCGCAGGTCGATTACTTGGTGACCAACGATCGCAAACTGCTCGAACATGCCGATCTTGCAGCAAAGACCCCGCGCCAGATGATGCCGATTTTGGCCTTGGCCGAACGCGGCGGCGCGGCTATCGGCTGACGCGAACTGTTTGCGGGCCTCTTGGACGACGATGCGCCAAGGGGCCCGCGTCTGCTATTTACAAAAGCTCGGCCTTAATGGCGGGACTTTCTGCGAGCTGCTCGGCTGCCTTTTCGTCGGAGCTGTCGAGTGCTGCCAGACTGCGGTAGACCCACTCGTTGACCTGGGTGTTCTTGACGCCTGCGGTCTGCATAAGGGCGCCTACCTCGCGGATTGCTGCGAGCAGATCGGCTTTGGGACCCGCGAGCTCGACCTCGATGCCGTGGTAGGCGGCCACGCCGCGGTTCTCACTCACGTGGTCGATAAAGCCCTCGACGGTCTCAAGCTGCTGGGCGAGAGCTGCATCATCGTCAGCGTCCAGCGCGACGAGTGCGTTCGATACCGTGAGGGCGGGATGTCCGCAGGGGACAAAGCCCTCGATGACATCCATAGCTTCGGTAATGGTCGAACCCAGGCCTGCGAGGGCATTGACGAGTTGCTGCTTGGTATCCATAACGGTCCTTTCGACGGGTCAATTTTGCTTGGCGAAAATATACGTGACGCGATCAGTAGCAAAAGTGCGAAGTGCGGCGCACATTGGGGTCTTCACAGCTCGTGCATAGAACAGCTGTCCGCTTTCAGAACGTGGTAAGATAACACTTCACAAGCGGGGCTCATCCCGCATGTTCCTTGAAAAGTCGACGGGTGTTGGGTGCTCGTGCCCAATGCCATCCAGACTTTCCCGACATTCGGGGGCGACTGGTTTCGACACGATAGCTCTGAGAGAGGAAGCAAGCCGAGGTCTCCTCGCCTCGTTAAACAGGGGTACCGTCAAATTGAATTGACAACAACTCTTCTTTTGAGCCTATGGCTCTCGCTGCTTAGTTTATAGCGGCGCGTCAACCCGGTGATTTCCCCGACACCGGCGCGACGTCATGTTAGGGGAATGCTCCTGCGCACGTAATCGGTATGGCGCGGGCTAAGACCGAACCGGTTGGGATGCCGCGAGCGTGTCGCTGCGCGCAAAGCGTCCGAGACTAAACCAGCGACTGAGCTTGGAGATGCCAATCAGGGGGCTTTCGTGGACCGGAGTTCGATTCTCCGCGCCTCCACCATAAGTAACAGGCAGGTAGATACTCATATCTACCTGCCTTTTTATTTCTAGTCCGTACCGCGGAGAATCGAACTCTATGCAGGGCGCGGGCGTAAAGAAAACGCGTAAGCGTTTTTAGCCCGCGGGCGAGGGCGCCGGCAGGCGGCCGAAGCCGGTGCGTATTTGCGAAGCAAATACGCGGATTCTCCGCGCAAAGCTCCAGCTAGATATAGATGCGATGCCGATCGGGCGTCTTGCCCCGGACTCAACCCATCAACGGATCCCCCGTACCGCGGAGAATCGAACTCTATGCAGGGCGTGGGCGTAAAGAAAACGTCGCGGCAGCGCAGGGTGGGACGTGCTTTCCCAATGGCGGCCCAGGCGGAAAGTCCATCCCGGAATCCGCGCTCAGGCTGGGACGTAGTTTCCGGATGGCGCCTCAAGCGGAAACTGCGACCCGGAATCGAGCCGTAGAGTGGGACATGCTTTCCCAATGGCAGCTCAAGCGGAAAGCGCATCCCGGAATCTAAGCTCGGAATGGGACTCATTTTCCTGATGGCGGGCTCAGCGGAAAATGCGACCCGGAATTTGCTCTGAGAACGGGACGCGCTTTCCCGCCGACCGCCCCGCCCTCCTCAACTCCAAAACCTGCGCTCTCGCCATCCCAAAACTGGGTAGAAGAAAGCCAAAACGCAATCGCAGGAGGTCAATATGACTGCAGAAGATAAGGCAAAGAACGCCGGCAAGGTCGCGCTCGTCTTGGAGGGCGGCAGCTTCCGCGGACAGTTTACCGCGGGCGTGCTCGACGTCCTCATGGAGGCTGGCGTCGAGATTCCGGCTGTCTACGGTGTATCGGCCGGCGCCCTCAACGGCGTGAACTACAAGTCGCACCAGATCGGCCGTGCCAACCGCATCAACCTGGCTTTCTGCAGCGACAGCCGCTTCATGGGCGCCGCATCGTTTGCGTCCACGGGCTCTATTGTGGGTTACGACTTTATCTTCAACGATGTCCAGGACCGCCTGGATCCCTTTGACAACGAGACGTTCGACGCGAGCCCCATCGAGATGTACGCCGTCGCGACGGACATGCTGTTTGGAACCGCCACGTACCTCCCGGTCAAAAGCGCCGTGCTTGATCTCGACGCCGTACGCGCCTCGACGTCGCTGCCGCTGGTGACGCCGCCGGTCGAGATTGACGGGCACAAATACGTCGACGGTGGCGTAGCCGATTCGATCCCCATCGAGCACGTGCTGGAGGAGGCGGGCTTCGACCGTGCGGTCGTCATCGTCACGCAGGACCGCTCGTACGAGAAAAAGCCTTACGAGTTTATGCCTGCCGCGCGCGCCCGCTATGCCGACTACCCCTATCTGCTCGAGGGAATCGAGACGCGCCACGACCGCTATAACATCCAGCGCATGCACCTGTGGAAGTATGAGCGCGAGGGCCGCGCGTTGGTCGTTGCTCCGCAAAAGCCGGTCGAGGTCGGCCATGTCGAGCACGATTCGGCAAAGCTTTTGGACCTGTATATCCAGGGCCGTCAGGAGGCAAAGCGCCTGCTCGCGGAAATCCAAGAGTTCGTTGAGCGCTAGCGACGACGAACCCTCAAAAAATGACAACAGCTAAAGAGCTAGAAAATCACGGCTCGTGGATGACATGTGCAGAAACTCTGGTCGGAGCCAAAATACCTGTTGACTCGTACGGCGAGCGGGGTAATATGGACGGGTTACTTGCAGAGCCCCGTGAATCTCTGTAACAACACGTACTGTACATGGAGGAGTCTAAGTGATTTCGAAATCGACTCACTACGCCAAGCAGGGCGAGGTCCAGCGCAACTGGGTTCTCGTCGACGCCGATGGTGCTGTCCTGGGCCGTCTTGCCACCCAGATCGCAATGATCCTGCGCGGTAAGAACAAGCCCCAGTTCACGCCCAACAGCGACTGCGGCGACTTCGTTGTCGTCATCAACGCCGATAAGGTCCAGCTTACCGGTAACAAGGCCGACACGAAGACCTATTATCGCCACAGCGGCTACAACGGCGGCCTCAAGGCTGAGAGCTTCCGCCAGGCTATGGAGAAGCACCCGGAGAAGGTCATCGAGCGCGCCGTTCGCGGCATGCTGCCCAAGACCACCCTCGGCCGTGCCCAGATGACCAAGCTTAAGGTCTATGCTGGTGCCGAGCATCCGCACGCTGCCCAGAACCCCACGAAGATTGAGCTGGAGGCTTAAAGATGGCTGAGAACACCGTTGTCTACCAGGGTACCGGCCGTCGTAAGAACGCCGTCGCCCGCGTCCGTCTCGTCCCCGGCACCGGCAAGGTGACCATCAACAAGCGTGACGCCGAGCAGTATTTCGGCCGTCATCAGCTCGTTGAGAACGCCCTTGCTCCCTTCAAGGTGACCGACACCGCCGGTCAGTTCGACGTTATCGCTCTGTGCGATGGCGGCGGCATCTCCGGTCAGTCCGGCGCTCTGCGCCTGGGCATCGCTCGCGCTCTTCTGAACGCTGGCGACTACCGTGCTGACCTCAAGAAGGCCGGTTTCCTTACGCGCGATGCTCGCGTGGTCGAGCGCAAGAAGTACGGCCTCAAGAAGGCCCGCCGCGCTCCCCAGTTCTCCAAGCGCTAAGGTTTTATCTCCTTTCGAGATACAATGTACAAGCGGGGCCTGCCGATTCCTCGGCGGGTCCCGCTTTTCTTTTTCGACTAGGGTGGGCGGTTGCATATCGCCTGCTAGGGAAGGAGCGATCCTATGCCCCAGAACATCTTCGGTACCGACGGCGTCCGTGGCGTCGCCAATGCCGACCTCTCGTGCGACCTCGCGTTTCGCCTGGGCCGTGCGGCGACCAAGTTCCTTGGTCCGGATATTTGCATCGGCCGCGACACGCGTCTTTCGGGCACCATGCTCGAGAGCGCTCTGACCGCCGGCATTATGGCCGAGGGCGGCCGCCCGCACTGCTGCGGCGTCATTCCTACGCCGGCCGTGGCGCTGCTCACCGTCCAAAACGAGCTCGATGGCGGCATCGTCATCTCCGCTTCGCATAATCCGCCGGAGTTCAACGGCATCAAGTTCTTTAGCCGCAAGGGCATGAAGCTTCCCGATGCTGTCGAGGAAGAGATCAGCGCCTGGGTCATGTCCGAGGAAGCCATGGCTGCCGACACGCTGCCGACCGGTGCCGGCGTGGGCCACATTATCAAGATGAAGGACGCTCGCAAGGCATACGTCGACCACGCCATCGATACGCTTGATGGCCTGAGGCTCGACGGCCTAGTCGTTGCTGTCGACTGCGGCCATGGCGCTTCCTGCCAGACCACGCCCGCCGCGCTGCAGCGCCTGGGTGCCACGGTCCATGCCATCAACACCGATTATTGCGGCACTGACATTAACGTTGAGTGCGGCTCTACGCACCTTGAGCCCCTGCGCGAGCTCGTGCTGCGCACCCATGCTGACATCGGCCTGGCCCACGACGGCGACGCCGATCGCGTGCTGTTCGTGGACAGCGAGGGCAATGAGATCGACGGTGACTACATCCTGGCTATCTGCGGTTCTGACCTCGCCGCTCGCGGCAAGCTCGCCAACTCCGAGATCGTCTCGACCGTCATGTGCAACCTGGGCTTCTCCATCGCTATGAAGGAGCAGGGCTTCGAGATGGTCCAGACCGCCGTGGGCGACCGCTACGTTCTGGAGCGCATGCTCGCGGACGGCGCCGTCATCGGCGGCGAACAGTCCGGCCACATCATCTTCCTGGAGCACAACACCACCGGTGACGGCCTGGTGACGGCTCTGCAGCTGCTGGCCGTGCTCAAGCGCACCGGTCGTACCCTCACCGATCTTGCCGGCATCATGAAGAAGTACCCGCAGGTACTCGTCAACGTGCATTCCGACAACAAGGCCGGTCTGGACGATTGCCAGCCCATCTGGGATGCCGTCGCTGCTGCCGAGAAGGAGCTTGACGGCCGCGGCCGCATTCTGGTGCGCCCGAGCGGTACCGAGCCGCTGGTCCGCGTGATGGCCGAGGCCGAGACGCACGAGCTGACTCAGCGCGTTGTCGACGACATCGTCGAGGTTGTCAAGCGCGAACTTCCCTAATGGTCAAAAACGGGTGCCAAGTGGTAAACTGTTAAGGTTATTTTGGTTGATCGGTATGTCCGAGGGGGAGCATGTTCACTAAAGTCCTAAGGTCTTTTGGTATGCGTGGTCGAGTCCTTACGTTGGATGCTCCCATCTCGGGTGACGTCATTCCGCTCTCCGAGGTAAACGATCAGACGTTTGCTACCGGCCTTTTGGGCCAGGGTGTGGCGATTCAGCCCACCGGAACGCGCGTTATTGCACCGGCTGATGCCAAGGTCGAGGCCATTTTTCCCACGGGACACGCCGTTGCGCTTAACACGGTCGATGGCTTGGACGTGCTCATCCACGTTGGTTTGGACACTGTTCAGCTCGAGGGTAAGCATTTTACTGTGCATGCGCAGGTGGGCGATATCGTCCATAAGGGCGATGTACTCATCGAGTTCGATCGCGAGGCAATTGCTGCCGAGGGCTACGATGTGACGGTTCCCATCTTAGTGTGTAACTCCGTTGAGTTCTCGAGCATTAAGGGCTCCGTTGGAGAGCATGTCGAGGAGATGGACCAGCTTATTGTCGCTCGCGAGCGCTAGTTAGTGCTTTTGGCTTTTAGCCTACAATTCAATCACGTTTACGGAGGGCGCCCTTGAAAGAGAGCGCCCTCCGTGGCAAGATGGGAAACGTCCGAGGCTAAACAGCTTTGGGTCACCGTGGACGGGCAGGGGCCTCGACGCGGTTAGACACGAGACACATACATTACGCGACCTCGCCCTGGTGGCCGCACACGTTGGTTGCGGCCGACGCGGGCCGCGGGCAAGTGCTTGTAAGGGGAGCCTTGCCTCTCTTGTACGAGAAAGGACGCGTAATGAAGATTATTAAAGCTAAAGACTACGAGGATATGAGCCGCAAGGCCGCTAATATCATCTCGGCCCAGGTTATCCTCAAGCCCGATTGCGTGTTGGGTCTTGCCACCGGCTCCACCCCGATTGGCGCTTACAAACAGCTCGCTGCTTGGTACGAGAAGGGCGACGTCGACTTCGCCGGGGTCAGCACCTATAACCTGGACGAGTATCGTGGTCTTTCGCACGATGATCCCCAGAGCTATCACTACTTTATGCGTGAGAACTTTTTCGATCACATCAATATCGATCTGAACAACACGCACGTGCCCGATGGCTCCAACCCCGATGCCGCCGCTGCCTGCTCCGAGTACGACAAGATCGTCGCTGCCGCCGGTTACCCGGATCTGCAGCTGCTCGGCATTGGTAATAACGGTCACATCGGCTTCAACGAGCCCGATGACCACTTCTCCAAGGGTACGCACTGCGTCGACCTCACCGAGAGCACCATTCAGGCCAACAGCCGCCTGTTCGACAGCATCGATGATGTGCCCCGTCAGGCTTACACCATGGGCACCCAGACCATCATGTATGCCCGCATGATCCTGGTTGTCGCCAACGGCGAGGCCAAGGCTCAGGCCGTGCACGATATGTGCTATGGTCCGGTTACGCCCAAGTGCCCGGCTTCGATCCTGCAGCTGCACACCAACTGCGTCGTCGTTGCTGATGAGGCCGCTCTTTCTCTCTGCGAGTAACGCGACCAAGCGATCTTACAGAGCTTTTCAAAAGGCCCTCGCTTTGCGGGGGCCTTTTTAGTGGACATAGGCCGTGGTACATGCATGACGGAAACCTTGCCACATGCTTGACTGGAGGGTTCTAAATCATTCGATTCATTCTATAGCAGATTCTATGCAAAATTACCACCATAGAGTCGCAGGCGGTAGCGAGGAGTAGGCGAGTTGCGCAACTCAAATAAAAATAGCCGACTGCGCTACACTGCAAATGGGATGGGACATGCTGGCAAGCGCATTGACCTGCGCAAAGACCTATTGGTCGGGGGATAAGTTACCATCGGGCCTCGCTGTACAAAAACTTGCCAAACACGTACCGGCAGACAACCAAAAAACTCTATGTCGCGCTATTCACGGGGTGGCTCATATGGTCCTGCAGTTACGGTGTCCATATGGTCGAGTTGAGGAGCAGGCATGGAAAACGATCTGGGCAATACGGACGATCTCGAGCTGATGCCGACGGGCGGCGGCTATATGGTGCGGCGCGATCGCTTGATGAACGAGCTCATCGTTAAAGGGCGCAAGGCGGGAATTGTTTTGCTTTACGCGCCCGACGGGTTTGGTAAGACGTCGGTGTTGCTGCAATATGTGCAGGAGGTTAAATCGGACCCCACGCGAGGGCCGGTTCGGATTATCGAGGCCGAGCGCGCGATTGGACGCGAGCTCTTTATGCAGCTCGAGGTTGTCGCCGATGAGCTTAAGGACAAACCTCATTCGCTCGTTGCGATCGACAACGTGCCTAATCTCGAGCAGTACGAAACCGAGGACCTCATCGATCGAATTCGCAGCTTACGTGCTATGGGGACAGGGGTCTTTATTGCTTGCCGCCCCTCAAACCGATTGCTTATCCACGGGCTGGGCGATTCTGTAAAAGTCAATGCGCAGATGCTCAAGGTGCACGCCTATGAGTATTCGTCATGGGCTACGGCGTTCTCAATCAGCACATCGCTCGATTTTTATCGGCTCACACAGGGCGTGCCCGAGCTGGTATCGGCCCTGCAGACGGGAATGTATGGACAGGGCGATGTTGCCGGCTTGCTCGAGAACGAAATCGTCAACGTGTACGGTGCGGCGCTGGCCGATCTTGCATCGCTCGAGAACAACCTGTTGTTTACCGTTGCCTGCTTGATGGTGCTGATGGGCGAGGGTCGCATCGCGGAGCTAGAGGCGTGCGGTGTGAGACTTTCGATAGTCGACCAGTCCATCTTTGTGCGCGATTATCCGATTTTTGGCGTGGATCCGTCTGATCGCACCTTTAGATGTTTGGGCGATAAGGACAATGCGCGCCTGAGGTTGCGAAAGCTTGTTGCCGAGATTCGTCCCGAACTAGTATCGCGGGCTGCTCGCATTTTGATTAAGGCAGGCCGATGCGATTTGGCCATGGACCTGGCTGATGCGTTCTTAGACCGTCGTGTGGTGTTGGAGCTAGCCGGGCAGTATGGGGCCGATCTTGCCCTGACCGGGCATGGAGGGGACATTTGCCGCGCGGCGTCGGCGATGATCAATGCGGAAAAGCAGGAGCAAGAGCCGGCACCCGCCGAGGCACTCGGCGTGTATCTGGCGGCTGTCAGCGTGTGCAATACAAAGCTCGCAAGGTATATGG
>URDE01000028.1:0-19847 GCA_900546525.1 uncultured Collinsella sp. | reverse complement strand
TCATCAACGTGCTTGCGCGTCTGGAGCGCTTTGACGAGATTATCGAGGTGGCGCGACACGGCCTGCGCATTGCCAGTGACCGTTCCGCAATCGGTTATCTGTTCTATCGTCTGGCGTTTGCCTATTGGAACTGCGACCAGCTCGAGCTCGCGTTGGCGTGCTACCGCCTCGTGCCGCGCGGCGAGGAGTCGGGTAGCAGCGCGTTGGAGGAAATGCAGGGCCTTATGAACGAGATGGGCGTCAATGAGCCGCCGACGTTCGAGGATGCGGTTGAGACCATCCGTAAGGCCGGGCTCGAGCTGCCTCCCGTGTCCGCCGTGACCAACCAGCTGGCGGATGCCGCCGTGCAGCTGGTCGATAACGGCTTCTTTTTCCTGGCGCGCGTCTGCATCTTCCAAATGTGGCGCACCATGGGTAACGATGAGCTCGGCTCCCTCAGTCGCTCGCTGGGGTAGGGGCGATATAGAGGGGCCGCACCGCGCTATTTGTATCGGCGCGGGCGGGAGGACCCGGCAGGATCGGTAAGGCATAAAGCCGCCGAGCCTGCTAAAACTGTTAAACTCTGCTAAAGTTGCTAAACTTTGTTAAAGTTGTTAAAACTAGCAGAGGAGGGCAGAATGACGAAAGCTGTTAACCCCTTTAAGCCAACGGCGGGCATGAATCCGCCTGAGCTTATCGGACGGGACACTGTTTTGGATGACTTTGCCGAGGCTCTTGAGAATGGTCCTGGTGCCCCCGATCGACTCATGCGCATCTCGGGCGTCCGAGGCACAGGTAAAACGGTGCTCCTTAATGCATTGGGTGACCTTGCACGCAAAAAAGGATTCGAGGTCGTTGATGTTGCCTCCAATGCTGGTTTTTGCAACAGAATCCTCGAGGCTCTGCAGCGAAACGTTCGTCTTGAATCAATCTCGATTTCCCCATCGATTTTAGGGGTCAGCCTTGGCTCCATGGAGATGTCGAAGTCGGCCTCTCATCTGGGCGAGGCGATGTACGATGCTGCGAAGCGCGGTGGTCTGCTCATTACGCTCGACGAGATCCAGGATGCCTCAACTGAGGAAATGCGCGAGCTAGGCAATGAGATGCAGCTCTTGATCCGCCAAGGAGCGAATGTCGCTTTCGCTTTCGCCGGGCTGCCGACATCGGTAGATGGCGTGGTGGTGGATGATACGTTGACGTTCCTTCAGCGAGCCAAACATGTTGAACTTACTCGGCTTTCCGATTTTGAAGTTGGCGGATCGTTTGAGGATACGATGAGACGAGCGGGCAAGGAGCTCGACAAAGGTGCCGCTGAGCTATTAACAAAAGCTTCGGCAGGCTATCCCTTTATGGTCCAGCTGGTCGGATATTACGCTTGGCAGGTTGCTGCGCGCAGTGGGGCGGAGAGCGTGAGCGAAGAGGCGGCTCGTAAGGGTATCCAGGCGGCTCTTGATAGCTTTAATGCTATGGTGATTGCCCCAGCGCTGCGCAGGGTGTCGGAACGGCAGTTTCAGTATCTCGCGGCGATGGCTCAATGCGAGGGCGTCGATATCGCCAACGGCGATATCGCCAAGAAGATGGGTTTGTCGGCGAACAAAGTTGGGTCATATCGCAAGCGTCTGATCGATGCGGGGTTGATTGAGCCCGCGGGCTATGGTTGTGTTTCGTTTGCAATTCCGTATATGCGCGACTATTTGTTGGAGGCGGTACGGGAAAGGTAAAAATGGAATCGCTCCAAATTCCCTCTTGCCCATCCTCGACTGTTTGGTTACTATAGAACGGCTGTTACGGAGAGCTGACCGAGAGGCCGAAGGTGCTCGCCTGCTAAGCGAGTATGCCCCAAAAGGGCATCTGGGGTTCGAATCCCCAGCTCTCCGCCAGTACGAATTTGAAGAAGGGTCCCATTTGGGGCCCTTTTTTATTATCAAGAATGGCGGCTGGGGATTCGAACCCTCAAAAAGGAGGCATCCTTTCGGACGCCTCCTTTCAGTGGACTTATTATTCTTGCGCCCTACATCTCAGGAGCCTTGGCTACGGTCTCGCTCTCTGCCGCAAGTGGGCGGTTGTCGATGCGGCGGCCCAAGCGGTCGAGCTTCACGAGGAGCCATTCAATGGGATTCGGCCCTGTGCCTTCCTCGTCGGCAACCAGGTCCATGACGGCGACCTTGGTGCCGTCCTGCTTGAGCGTAACGCTGCCTACCTTGTCGCCAACATGCACCGTGCCCGAAAGGTCATCGTAGCTAACTTTTTCGGTCACTTCGCCGGCGAGTGAGAACACCGTTGCCTGTGCGGCGGGGTCGGCGAGCGTGGCGTCGATCGTCTTGTCCGTCCAATCTGTCTGGCTAATGCGTGCCATAAGCGGGTTGCCGTTGGCGGTCTTTTCCTGCGTGTTGGCGATTGCGACCGTCACCTTGTGACCGTAGTACCAATTGGCAAGGGCGGCGGTATCGGTAAAGCGCTGATCGGTGGTGGTGGAGTTCAAAATAACGGTGTAGATCTCGTCGCCGTCGCGGTTGTAGGCGCTCGTAAAGCAATAGCCTGCATCGTCGGTGGTGCCAGTCTTGCCACCGATGTTGCCATCTTGGCCCAGCAAATAGTTATGCGTGTCCATGGAATGCGAATGGTCGGTGCCGTCGGCGCCCGTGACCTCGATCCAGGAATCCTCGCTCGCTACGACCTCGCGGATCGTGTCGTTTTTCATGGCCTCCTGCATCATCAGCGCTACGTCGTGTGCGGTTGAGTGCATATCGCCAGCCCACTCATCAAAGTCCAGACCATGCGGGTTTTCAAAAAGCGTACCGGTGCAGCCGAGCTTCTTAGCGCGCTCGTTCATGGCCTTCACAAATGTGGCCTCGGCGTCTTTGGTCTTAGGGTCGATTTTCTTGCCCACATATTCGGCGAGCACGATGGCGGCGTCGTTGCCCGAGGGAATCATCAGGCCGCGCAGTGCCTGCTCCACGGTAAGCTCGTCGCCTTCGAGCAAGCCGGCGGTCGAATTACCCACGGTGGCTGCGGCGTTGCTCACCGTGACCTTCTCGTCCATCTTGCAATTCTCGACGGTTAGGATTGCGGTCATGACCTTGGTGATCGAGGCAATCTTGACCTGCTCATCGGCGCCGCGCCCATAGTAGACGGTGCCGTCTTTGCCCATGACGAGGGCATTGGTCGCATCGATATCGGGCAGGTTTTCGGCCGTGATGCCGCGCGCATCGGCGGTTTTGCCGCAAACATTGTCGGTCGTGAGCACTTGGGCGCCGGCGACGGTGGGCGCGCCAGCGGCAAGGGCGATAGCGCAGACAAAGCCGGCGGCAAGCTGGGCTGAGCGCTTTGCAAAAGAGGTGAGGGACTTCACGGATTTCGCTTTCGACGGGATGGTCTCTTCTGGAACTAGAGTATATCGTTTGCCGGCGTCGGCGATCATCGCGTGCGCGCTTGGCCCACATCCGCACCCGAACGGGCACAAGGGTGCTTAAGGCCGGCTTACTCACCCACGCTTGTTGTGTGTGGCGTGCGTCGCCTCAGGCATAATGGAGCGCGAGAGGAGCACGCATGAACGAGCGCATTTTGGTAGTTGATGACGAGAAGGCCATCGCCGACTTGGTTGGCATCTACCTTACAAAAGAGGGCTTTGATGTCCAGATTGCCTATAGCGGGGCCGATGCTGCCAAGGCGATTTTGGAGCAGGAGTTCGATCTGGCGCTGCTTGATGTCATGCTGCCCGATATCGATGGGTTTGAGCTGCTGCGTACGATCCGTTCCAGCCATACCTATCCCGTGATCATGCTGACGGCGCGCGATGCCCAGCAAGACAAGATCGGGGGCCTTTCGCTTGGCGCGGACGATTACGTGGTTAAGCCGTTCCGTCCGCTGGAGCTCATCGCGCGCGTGCACGCTCAGCTTCGCCGCTACACCAGCTACGGTAGCCGTGCACAGGCGGCCGAGTCGCCGACCATTCAGCTCGACGGCTTGGAGATCAACCGCGATGCTCGTTCCGTGACAGTGGACGGTTCACCGGTTCGCCTCACGCCCACCGAGTATTCAATCTTGCTGTATCTGGTCGAGCATCGCGGCAGCGTGGTGGCCGTGGAGGACCTGTTCCGCGCGGTATGGAACGAGGACTTTATGCCCGGCTCCAACAATACGGTGATGGTGCACATTCGCCACTTGCGCGAAAAGATCGGCGACGACGCACAAAAGCCGCGCTTTATCAAAAACGTCTGGGGCGTCGGCTACATCATCGAATAACGCTTTTCGCTTGTGAGGATCTTGATATGACAAAAGACGATAGGCAAGCGTTCGAGGTGCCCGATCGACTCTTTGAATACGTGAGGTCAGTCGTCGACAACCGCGCGCTTGCAACGGTGCTGCTCTTTTTGCTGAGCCTGCTGCTGATTGGCATCGACAACATCGCTGGAATCTTGGCGGTGCTGCTTGTTGGCTTTTTGCTGATCGATCGATTTGAGATCGTGTGCCGCTGCGTGGTGATTGGCGGCGCCGCGTGGGCCATGACGTTGGCGATTGGCGCCATGGCGCTCGGCGGCATCGAAGGGCCGGTGCTGTTCGATGCCGGCTTTGTATTCAACATGCTTGGCTTTGTGCTGGCGCTTGCCGCGTGCGTGCTGTTCTTGTGCGGCCGCGCCCTGTACTACCAGGGCTACGAGCAGGGCGAGCAGCATGCCGATTGTGTGCTGGCTGCTCGTATTCAAGATCGCCTGATCGATCACCCCGACACCTGGGACAACATCGACGGCGACTTCTTGGAGGTCGAGGGCGCCCTTAACCGCGTGCGTGACCGTGAGCGCAAGGTGCAACAGGCCTTGCGTGACGAATCTCATCGCAAGGACGATCTGGTCACGTACTTGGCACATGACCTACGCACCCCGCTTGCCAGTGTGGTGGGCTATCTTTCGCTGCTGCAAGAGGCTCCCGAGCTGCCGGTTGAGCAACGTGCGCACTTTACGGGCGTGGCGCTCGACAAGGCGCACCGGCTCGATACGCTCATCGAAGAGTTCTTCGATATCACGCGCTTTGACTTCCACGATATCGTGCTCACGCGCGGCTATGTTGATCTGGGGTTGCTGCTGGCTCAGGTGGCTGACGAGTTCTATCCCATCCTCAACGAGCAGCATAAGGAAGTCCAAGTTGATATTCGCGAGGACCTGACGGTGCTCGTGGATGGCGACAAAATGGCTCGCGTGTTCAACAACATCATGAAAAACGCTATTGCCTATAGCTATGAGGGCTCGACCATCACGATCGAGGCCAGACGCCGGGGCGGCGGTGGCGTGCGCGTGCGCTTTATCAATCAGGGCGATCCCATCCCTGAGGCAAAGCTCAAGGTGATCTTTGAGAAGTTCTATCGCCTGGATGCGGCGCGTGCGACCAATCGCGGCGGCGCTGGACTGGGGCTTGCCATCGCCAAGGAGATCGTATGCGCGCACGGCGGTACCGTTGCATGTGAATCGACGCCCGAACACACGATATTCACCATCGAGCTGCCCGCCGCATAGCCAGTGTGCCCTTACAAACACTTGACAATGCGCTCACGTGCATATGAGCCGCGATTCCTACTATCGATACTGCTGAATTGATATCGATGTGGAGGTATGCGGTATGACGGCTGCTGCGGCTGTGGAGCCCACGGAGCTTGAAGAACTCATGAAAGCGCAGGCCGAGGCCGCGCGCGAGCGCGAGGTTGGGGATGCGACTCGCCCCACGGCAGAGGATCTTGCCGCCTCGCCGACGCGCATCGACGTCGAGGGCCTCGACCTGTTCTATGGCGACCATCATGCGCTCAAGGACGTGAATATCAAGATCCGCGACAAGCAGATCACCTCGTTTATCGGGCCTTCGGGCTGCGGAAAGTCCACGTTGCTGCGCTGCTTTAACCGCATGAACGACGGCATCAAGGATTGCCGCATCGAGGGCAAGATTGCGCTCGATGGTCAAGATGTCCTGGGCGATTACGACATCTGCCGTTTGCGCCAGCGCGTGGGCATGGTGTTTCAGCGCCCCAACCCGTTTCCCATGAGCATCTACGACAACGTCGCCTACGGTCCTCGCGGCATGGGAGTGCGCGACCGCGTCGTGCTCGACGAGCTGGTCGAAGACTCCCTGCGACGCGCCGCCCTGTGGGACGAGGTCAAGGACAAGCTCAAAGAATCGGGTCTGGGTCTTTCGGGCGGCCAGCAGCAGCGCCTGTGCATCGCCCGCGCACTTGCCGTGCAGCCCGACATTCTGCTGATGGACGAGCCGACCTCGGCACTCGACCCTGTGTCGACGCTGGTGGTGGAGCAGCTGGCCTGCGAGCTCAAAGAGACCTGCACGCTCGTGGTCGTTACGCACAATATGCAGCAGGCGGCGCGTATCTCCGATTCGGTCGCATTCTTTTTGCTGGGTGAGCTGGTGGAGCACGCGCCCACCGCGCAACTCTTCAAGAATCCGACCGATCCGCGCACGGCGGATTATTTGACGGGGCGTTTTGGCTGATACCATCTAGTAAAGGTACCTTTAGGGTTAAGATGCGGTCATGCCGGCCGCAAAGGGGTTCAACATGATCTATTACGTCGAGGACGATGACAACATCAGGGATTTGACGGTCTATGCGCTGCGCAAGCAGGGGATTGAGGCCGAAGGCTTTTCGTGCGACGGTGAGTTTAAGGCTGCCGTGGCGCGACGGGTACCCGATGCCGTCCTGCTCGATATCATGCTGCCCGATACCGATGGCTTGGCGATTATGCGTCGACTGCGTGCCGATCGCCTGACGGCGACGGTGCCCATCATGATGCTTACCGCCAAGGATACCGAGCTCGACAAGGTGATGGCGCTCGATGGCGGTGCCGACGATTACCTGACTAAGCCGTTTTCGCTCATGGAGCTCGCCAGCCGCTGCCGCGCACTGCTGCGTCGCGGTGGCATGGTCAAACAGGCAAGCGATGTGCTCAGCGTGGGCGACATTGTGCTCTCGCCCAGCCATCGTGAGGTGACTGTTGCCGGCGAGTCGCTTAAGCTCACCCTGCGCGAGTTCGACCTGCTCGAGTACCTCATGCGCAAGCCCGGCGTGGTCTTTACCCGCGAGTCGTTGCTGCAGAGCGTGTGGGGCTGGGACTTCGACGGCGGTTCGCGCACCGTTGACGTGCACGTGCAGACGCTTCGCCAAAAACTGGGCGAGCATGCCAGCGCCATCGAGACCGTGCGCGGCGTGGGCTACCGCTTGGCCGAGCCTTCTGCCGGTGATGGTGCCGAAGGTGACGACACCGCGGCCACCGCATCGGAGGAGTAACCCGTGGTCTTCGCCCCCCAGGGAAAACATACGCTGTCGCACCGCGTTTTTGTGACGATCTTTGTCTGCGCCATGGCGGTTATCGTGGCGTTTACGGTGCTGGGTGCGTTCTTTGTGCAAAACACCTTGGCGGATGCCACGAGTGCCAACCTGGCGCAAGAAACCGAGCTCATTGCTGCCGCCCTCGACGAGCAGCAGGAGCCCATCCCGTTCTTGCGTAGCCTCGATCGAGAGGACTTGCGCATCACGCTGATTAACAAGGATGGATCGGTTGCCTACGACAACGAGGCGTCGCCTTCCACACTGCCCAACCATGGCGATCGCCCCGAGGTCATCGAGGCCTTTGAGAGTGGTTCGGGTTCCGCGGAGCGCGCAAGCTCTACGCTCGACGAGATTATGCTGTATCGCGCCGTCGCCCTTGATAACGGCCAGGTTGTCCGCTTGGCGCAGGCCCAGCCTGGCGTTGCGGCGATTTTGCTGTCGATGGTGGCGCCGATGCTGCTTATCGCAGCAGCGGGTGCGGTACTCTCGTTTTTTATGGCGCGCCGCGAGTCCCGTGCCATCATCGCGCCGTTGCAAGAGGTGGATTTGGACCACCCACGCCGTAGCTATGAGCACGCCTATGCCGAGATGGTCCCCATGCTTGAGCGTATTGAGTCGCAGCGCCAGGAGCTCAAGCGCCAAATGGCGGTGCTGGCGGACAACGACCGTATGCGCCGCGAGTTCACGGCGAATATCACCCATGAGCTCAAGACGCCGCTTACGGCGATTTCGGGCTATGCCGAGCTCATCGCAAACGGCATGGTCGAGGGCGAGGACGACCTGCGCAACTTTGGCGGTCGCATCTATCGTGAGGCGGGCCGTTTGGCGGCGCTTGTCAACGACATCCTTACGCTGTCTAACTTGGACGAGGCCGAGCGTGCAACTGAGGGCGAGGCGGTGCCCATTGGGTCCACGGAGCCTATTGAGCTCTCGCGTGCCATCTACGCGGTTGAGCAGCGTCTTGAACAGGTCGCCCGTCAGGCGAATGTGACGATAAGTCATGAGACCAAGCCTGTGGTCATCGAAGGCGTGTCGCGCTTGATCGACGAGCTCATCTATAATTTGGCAAGCAACGCCATCCGCTACAATCGACCCGGCGGTGCGGTTACGCTGCAGTGCGGCACCAACGACGAAGGCCATCCGTTCCTCGCGGTCGCCGACACGGGAATCGGTATCGCGCCTGAAGAACAGGGCAAGGTATTTGAGCGGTTCTATCGCGTGGACAAGAGTAGGTCCAAGGCACGCGGCGGAACCGGTCTGGGGCTTGCCATTGTCAAGCATGCGGCCCTGTATCATCACGCCACGCTCGATCTGTCGAGCGAGTTGGGCGTGGGAACCACCATTACGGTGACGTTTCCCATACAGCAGGACGAGCCATTCGCATAGCGATACAACATAGATATTGATGTAGACGCCGCATTTGACTTTCGGGTGCGGCGTTGTTGTGCAATTTTACGATTGCTTCCGACGTTTTTACAGGAGAGCCTGTTTCTTATGTATAGAGTTTGGTCTCGGTAAAAAGATGCGATAACATACGGACAGTTTTGTCAATCCGAACTGGGGAAATGAAAGGCAAGCTGCATGACCCTTCTCGAACTGTTCCAGCTGCTCAAAAAGCACCTTAAGCTGGTCATCACCCTTCCGGTGGTCTGCGCGATCGCCATGGGCATCGTGTCCTTCGTTGCGATGGACAACACCTACACCGCGACGACGAGCATGTACATTCTCGCCAAAACCGACGATAGCGGTCAGATGAGCTACAACGATCTCTCGGCGAGCCAGATGCTTTCCAACGATATCGCCACGCTGCTGGATAGCGATAGCGTTAAGAGCGGTGCTGCCAATGAGCTGGGCCTTGCTGACCTGGATGACTACAAGGTGTCTGTTTCCTCCGAGACCACCACGCGTGTCATTACGCTTTCGGTTACCGGCACCGATGCCAAGGAGACGGCTAAGGTCGCAAAGGCCATGGCCAGCTCGGTGAGTACGGTCGCTCAGAACGTTGGCGCTGCCCAGAGCATCAACGTTATCGACGAGGCCAAGACCCCCGAAGTCCCCAGCGGCCCCAAGCGCACGCTGTACGTTGCTGTCGCGTTCCTCGCCGGTATCTTTATCGCAGTTGCCTATGTCGTTTTGGCAGACATGCTCAATACCCGCATCCGCGGTGCCGAAGAGGCAGAAGAGCTCCTGGGCATTCCCGTTGTTGGCCGAATTCCGGCTATGAAAGGTGGTAAATAGGCATGGCTAAGGCAAAGAACACCGATAAGCTCGTTGTACAGAATGCCGCCAAGACCCTTCTGGCCAACATCCGCTTTGCGAGCGTGGACGACCCCATTCGCACCATCACCGTTACCTCCTCGATTCCCAACGAGGGTAAGTCTACGGTTTCCATCAACCTTGCCCAGGCTATCGCCACCAGCGGCAAGAGCGTCCTGCTGGTCGAGGCTGATATGCGTCGCAGGTCCCTTGCCGATATGCTCGGCGTCCGCTCCCGCGGCGGACTCTATGCAGTCCTTTCCGAGCAGGTTTCTATTGACCAGGCGATTGTCGAGACGGGTCAGAAGAACTTTTACTTCCTCGATGCCGAGCCGCATATTCCCAATCCTGCCGACATCATCGTCTCTCACCGCTTTGCCAAGCTGGTAAAGGCACTGTCCGCCAAGTTCCAGTACGTCATCTTTGATGCCCCCCCGGTCGGCACCTTCATCGATGCTGCCGAGATCGCAAGTCTGACCGACGGTGCGCTTTTTGTCGTGCGTGAGGATTTCACCAAGCGCGAGGAGGCGCTCAACGCCATCGGTCAGCTTAAGAAGTCCGAGAAGGTCAAGCTCATCGGTACCGTTATGAACTACTGCGAGACCGAGACCAGCGAGTACTACTACTCCTACTACACCAAGGACGGTAAGAAGGTGAAGAAGGGCTCCGACGATCAGGGGACTTCCAAAAAGGGCATCTTCACCAACCGAGCAAACGTTTAGTTGATTAAGGCTGACCTATGCGTGACATTCATTGCCATATCTTGCCGGGTGTAGACGACGGCGCCGCCGATCTCGATGAGAGCTTGGCGATGCTCGAGGCTGCCAAGCGGGCCGGTGTAACCAGAATCGTTTGCACTCCTCACTGCCGTGATCCCTATTTTGATTACGACAAGATGTGGGATGCCTTTGAGCTGCTGCGTGATAACGCTGACGGCTTTCCGCTCCAGATGGGCTTCGAGGTCAACCATCGAAAGCTCGTTGAGCTTGGTATCGATGCCGCGGAGCACTTGCATTTCGATGGGACCAACGAGTTTCTGCTCGAACTTTCGACGCATGCCGATGCGTATGCGTTTAGAGAGTACGAGAACACGATTTACGATTTGCAGTGCCGTGGCTACCAGGTGATCATCGCTCATCCTGAGCGCTATCGTGCGGTTCAAAAGGATGTAAGCGTGGCGGAGCGCCTGGTCGATATGGGCTGCAAGCTGCAGGCTTCGGCGGACTTTATTGCCGGCGGTCGATTTGGTCGCGAGAAAAAGCCGGCACAGCGCCTGTTCGATCAGAACCTGTACAGCTTCATCGCGAGCGATGCCCATAACGTGGGTCATTACGACTGCCTGGCGAAGGCTCGCGCGAAGTTTAGTGTGCGCGGAGCTCATTTTCGCTAATATCTGTCCCTAACGTTCGCATTGAATGAAAGGGCAGCCATGGATATCCAACTTAAGACGGGATGCTTTGATGACGCGGCGTTGGTGCGCCGCGTCGTTTTTATGGACGAGCAGGGCTACGAGAATGAGTTCGACACTATCGACGAGGATCCAAACTGCATTCATGTGACGCTCTATGTAGACGGCGAGCTTGCCGGTTGCTCCCGCGTGTTTCCCGAAGAGCTTGAGCGCGTGGCTGACGCAGGGGCCCCGGTGTTGCCGGCATGCGACATGGACGAAGGCGTTGCGGCGGGGGAGACCTACATTATGGGGCGCGTCGCCGTGCTGCCGGCTATGCGTCGTCGCGGACTGGCGAGTGCGATCGTCGAGGCCAGTGCTTCGTGTGCACGCGATGCCGGCGCTAAGCTTATTAAGCTGCATGCGCAGGAATACGTGTTGCCGCTCTATGCAAAGGCGGGCTACACGCAAATTGCCCCGGTAGATCACGAAGACGAGGGCCAGCCCCATGTCTGGATGGCCAAGCGCGTAGATGGCAGATAGGGACGTTCCTTTTCTGCCGGCAGTCGGGGACACTCCTTGGCAATTGGCGCATCGGAGCGCTTAGACATACAGTTTTTCGATTCCGTATGTATATATGCGCGCTATTGGGTTATAAAATCTAAGTCTGAACATAGCAGGTCTGCGATTCGGCTCGGGCGACCGGGCCGTTTTTGCGGACGGGGGTAGCGCGAAAGGACTGCACATGCGTCAATTTAAGACCGAGAGCAAAAAACTGCTCGACCTCATGATCAACTCCATCTACACCAATAAGGAAATCTTCCTGCGCGAGCTTATCTCTAACGCGAGCGACGCCGTCGACAAGCTCAACTTTAAGAGCCTGCAGGACCCGAGCGTCAAGATCGACCAGAGCGACCTGGCCATTCGCGTCTCCTTTGATAAAGACGCCCGCACCATTACTATCTCGGATAACGGCATTGGCATGACCGCCGAGGAGCTCGAGCGCAACCTGGGCACCATCGCCCATTCCGGCTCCGAGGAGTTTAAGACCGAGAACGCCGAGCAGCAGGGTTCGGATGTCGACATCATCGGCCAGTTTGGCGTGGGCTTCTACTCGGCTTTTATGGTCGCCAGCCATGTGAAGGTCGTCAGCCGCGCCTACGGCGAGGATGTCGCCCATGTGTGGGAATCCGACGGTCTTGAGGGCTACACCATCGAGGACGGCGAGCGTGCCGAGCACGGTACCGATGTCATCCTGACGCTGCGCGAGAACGAGAAGCTCGATGCCGACGGCGAGGCCGAGACCTACGATCGCTTCCTGACCGAGTGGGGCCTCAAGAGCCTAATTCAGCAGTACAGTAACTATGTGCGCTACCCGATCCAGATGATGGTGTCCAAGAGCCGCCAGAAGCCCAAGCCCGAGGATGCTGGCGATGACTACACGCCCGAGTACGAGGACTACCAGGAGCTCGAGACCGTCAACTCCATGACGCCGATCTGGAAAAAGCGCAGCTCCGATGTCGAGCAGAAGGACTACGACGAGTTCTACAAGTCCACGTTCCACGACTTTGACGATCCTGCGCGCACCATCAGCTTCCATGCCGAGGGCACGCTCGAGTATGACGCCCTGCTGTTTGTGCCGGGCCGCGCGCCGTTCGATCTGTACAGCAAGGATTACGAGAAGGGTCTGGCGCTCTACAGCTCCAATGTCCTGATCATGGAGAAGTGCGACGACCTGCTGCCCGACTACTACAACTTTGTCCGCGGCGTCGTGGATTCCGCCGACGTGTCGCTCAACATCTCGCGTGAGACGCTGCAGCAGAACCGTCAGCTCAAGGCCATCGCCAAGCGTGTGGAAAAGAAGATCACCGCTGACCTTGAGGATATGCGTGACAACGACCGCGAGGCCTACGAGAAGTTCTTTGAGAACTTTGGCCGCGGCCTTAAGTACGGCATCTACTCGAGCTATGGCATGAAGGCCGATGAGCTCGCCGACCTGTTGCTGTTCTGGTCTGCCAAGGAACAGAAGATGATTACCCTGGCCGAGTATGCCAAGGGCATGCCCGAGGATCAGAAGGCCATCTACTACGCCGCCGGTGACTCGCGCGAGCGCTTGGCCAAGATGCCCGTGGTAAAGGGCGTGCTCGACCGCGGCTATGACGTGCTGCTGCTGACGCAGGATGTGGATGAGTTCACGTTCCAAGCTATGCGTGAGTACGTTGCCGCCGATATGCCCAAGATCTATGAGGACGACGCAGCTCGCGAGGCTGCCGAAAAGGCTGTGGCCGACGGTGCCGAGCCCGAGGTCGAGGATCGTCATCTGGAGCTCAAGAACGTCGCGACCGGTGATCTTGACCTGGCGACCGAGGATGAGAAGAAGGAGGCCGAGGACGCCACCAAGGAGAACGAGGACCTCTTTAGCGCTATGAAGGAGGCACTCGGTGACAAGGTCGAGAAAGTTGCCGTTTCCGCGCGCCTGACCGATGCCCCCGCTTGCATCACCACCGAGGGCCCGCTTTCGCTCGAGATGGAGAAGGTGCTCCAGAAGGGACCCGAGGGCGCGCCCGACGGCATGCCCAAGAGCCAGCGCGTGCTCGAGCTCAACGCCAAGCACCCGGTCTTTGACAAGCTTGTCGCTGCCCAGAAGGCAGGCGACGCCGACAAGATCAAGCAGTACTCCGGCCTGCTCTATGACCAGGCCCTGCTGGTCGAGGGTATTCTGCCCGAGGACCCCGTGGCCTTCGCGGCATCTGTTTGCAACTTGATGTAGTTCGGGGATACGGCACCGTAACTAGATTAGAACGAGAGTGGATAATCTCCCACTTTTGGCTCGAATGCGGGCTTGAAGTGGGAGATTTTCCACTCTCGTTTTCCTCCGTCCCCAAGGGATCAATTATTTGTCGGGGTTGTGGTTTTGTGACCTGCTGAAATTAAAGATACTGTACAACTGTACGTTAATTTGTCTTCGTAGTATATTGCTACCCGCAAAACTCAACACCATTGTGCTTTGAGACGTTAAAGCGCCTACTACAATGGTTGTCGATAGTACGATTCGATTCAACGACAGGATGGATGGTCCAAGCGTGAGTCTCGGCAGCAAACTATCCAATGCAAAGGTGTCCTTTGCGATATTTAAGCGCGACATTAAGCGACTGCTTGTGAACCCCGTCGCCCTGGTGGTTACCCTAGGCGTGTGCGTTATTCCCTCGCTGTATGCCTGGTATAACATCGTGGCAAACTGGGATCCGTATGGAAACACCCAAGGCATCAAGATTGCTATCGCCAACAACGATCGAGGCACCCAAAACGACTTGGTGGGTGAGCTCAACGCTGGCGACAAAGTGGTCGACCAGCTCAAGGAGAATCATCAGTTGGGCTGGACGTTCGTCGACTCGACGGCCGATGCCAAGGAGGGCGTCGAGAGCGGCGAGTACTATGCCGCTATCGTGATTCCCAAGAACTTCTCGGATAACCTGGTTTCGATGCTCGACGGCAACTACCATCAGCCCAAGCTCACGTACTACGTCAATGAGAAGAAGAGCGCCATTGCGCCCAAGGTTACCGATACCGGTGCAAACACCATCGAGGAGCAGATCAACTCGGAATTTGTCTCTACGGTAGGCAAGACTGTTGCCGGTATCGCCAAGGATGCCGGTGTCGATTTAAAGGACAAGGCAACCCAGACTCAGGACTCGCTGGCAAGTTCGGTGTCCGAGGCGTCCGACACCTTGGGCGAGGTGCGCGATTCGATTGGCGATATGAATGCCGCCATCGATAAGACGAGTGGCGCTATCGCCTCGGCTGATGCGGCACTTGCCGGCTTGCAAGGCCAGGCACCGTCGCTGACGCAGGCGATCTCCCAGGGCAACGACCTGCTGAGCGAAGCTCGCACCACGGCGGGCAACTCCATCACCTCGCTCTCCAAGGCGCTCTCGGAAGGCAGCCTTGCGCTCACCAAGACGTCGGCCTCTGCGAACGCTGCCATCGGCAAGCTGACGGGCGCGGTTACATCTACGACCACCCGTATCGACAACTCGCTCGAGTCTCTTCAAGCGACGATCGACCACAATAAGGCCGTTATCGGGCACTTGGAGATTCTCGCCAATGACACGTCGACAGGTTCCGAGGAAATTGACGCGCGCATTGTATCGACCATCGATTTGCTTCGAGAGCAGAATGAAAAGCTTCAGAGCATCAAGGACGGTCTGTCCGCGCAGTCGAGCGCCATGGCGAATGACGCAGCGGCTGTTTCGGGTGCCAGTGACGCTATCAATAACGCAATTCATACCGGTGCGACCAACCTTGGCCAAGCCCAGACGGACTTGGGCCAAAACGCGCTGCCGAAGGCCTCGAGCGCGCTCGACTCTTTTGCTGCCGTTTCGGGCGACCTGACCGGTATCGTCTCGGGTATGACACCTACACTTGCAAATGCGCGCGGCACGTTGGCGCAGCTTAGCGCTACGCTCGGCCAGGCCAAGACCACGCTGTCCCAGACCGATTCCTCGCTTGCCAAGGTCCAGGACAAGCTTGCAACCGCCGCCAATGACATCGCGGCGCTGCAGACCTCCGAGTCCATGGGCGAGCTGGCCGATCTGATGGGCGTCGATGTCAATGACGTGGCAGATTTCATGGCGTCTCCGGTTGAGTTGACGTCCAAGTCAATCTATCCGGTCAAGAGCTTTGGCTCGGGCATCGCTCCCTTCTACACCAATCTGGCGCTTTGGGTGGGCGGCTATGTGCTCATCGCCATTTACAAGCTCGAGGTCGACCGTGAAGGTGTTGGCAGCTTTACGGCGCGCCAAGGCTACTTTGGCCGCTGGTTGCTCATGGTGATCCTGGGCGCGTTGCAGGCCATCATCGTTACGGTAGGCGATCTGGTGATTGGCGTGCAGTGCGTCAGCCCGCTGCTGTTCGTGCTGGGCGGCATCGCCATTTCGTTCACCTACGTCAATATCATCTATGCGCTGTCCACCACGTTTAAGCATATCGGCAAGGCTATCGGCGTCATTCTCGTCATCGTGCAGATCCCGGGTTCGTCGGGCATGTACCCCATCGAGATGATGCCCGGCTTCTTCCAGTGGCTGCACCCGCTGCTGCCCTTTACCTACGGCATCAATCTGCTGCGCGAGACGGTCGGCGGCATGTATTCGTTCAACTACCTGTTTAACCTGTGCATTCTGGGCGTGTTCTTGATCGTGGCGCTCTTTATCGGCCTGCAGCTGCGTCCGCTGCTGCTCAACCTTAACCTGCTCTTTGATAAACAGCTCTCCACGACCGGTATGATGATTTGCGAGTCCAACGACCTGCCGCGCCAGCGCTACTCGCTGCGCACGGCCATGCGCGTCATGCTCGATTCCGATTCGTACCGTCGCGAACTGCTCGATCATGCGGTTGCCTTTGAACATCGCTACCCGTACTACATCAAGGGCGGTTTTGCCGCCGTGGTGGGCGTTCAGGTCCTGCTCTTTGTCCTGTCGACGGTTCTCGATATCGACAATAACGGCAAGATCATCCTGCTTGTCATTTGGATCATCTCGGTTATTGCCATCTGCGGCTGGCTTATCAATATCGAATATATCCGAGCGAGCCTCAATACCCAGATGCGCATCTCGGCGCTTTCGGATGAGGACCTGCGTCGCGAGATGCGCGAACACACGGCCGCCATTCCTGCCGCCCGCCACATGTTTGGCCTCAACGCCAGCGAGCGTGGTGCCAAGGGCGGCGATCAGTCCACGGGCCGCTTGCCGCATATCGGCTCGCACCATAAATCTCAGGGCAGCGACAGCACAGCCACAAATGATGGAGATACCACCGCGCTTGGCAAGCACTCCAAAGGAGGTGAGGCATAAATGAAGAACATCCTGCATCTGTTTAAGCGCGATGTCCAAAACGTGTCTCGCTCCGTGATCGGCTTGGTTGTCGTGATGGGCCTCATTATCGTACCGTGTCTGTACGCGTGGTTTAACATCGCCGGCAGCTGGGATCCGTACGGCAACACCGGCAATCTTAAGATCGCCGTGGTCAACACCGATGAGGGTTACGAGAGCGATTTGATCCCCGTCGAGGTTAACGTGGGCGAAAACGTGACCGCCACCCTACGCGGCAACGAGAGCTTCGATTGGGTTGTGCTCAACAATCGCGAAAAGGCTATCGAGGGCGTTAAGTCGGGCGCGTACTATGCTGCCGTCGTTATCCCCAAAACGTTTAGCGCTGACATGATGACGCTTTTCTCGACCGACGTGAAGCATGCCGATATCGAGTTCTACGAGAATCAGAAGGCCAACGCCATTGCGCAGATCGTGACCGAGAAGGGTTCGAGCGCCGTCCAGAGCCAGGTTAACAAAACTTTTACCGAGACCATTACGACGATCGGTCTTAAGACGGTGTCCAGCCTGCTCGATTACATGAGCACCGACCAGGTGGGTAACTTTATCGCCAACCTGTCCTCGACGCTCGGCGATTCGATTGAGGACCTGCGAGACGTTCGGGCAAATGCTTCGTCGCTGGCGGGCATTTTGAGCTCCACGTCCGATTCGCTGACGTCGGCGAGCGGCATGCTCAAGCAGACGGGCACGGTCGATGAGTCAACGAAGCAGCTGATGGAGCATGTCAAGAGCGGTATTAGCGATTCCAAGGAAGCGCTGAAGGACGCCAACGACGCCATCAATGCCGCGATTGACGGAAGCGCGGGCTCGTTTGACAACGTGTCCGCCGAGCTTGCGAAGGCATTTGATGCCGCGAATCAACATGTCGACCTTACAGTGTCCCAGCTCAACGATGCCGCGGCGGCGCTCAACACGCGTGCCGACGATATCGACGCCACGGCCGACCAGCTCCGCAGCTTTGCCGATCAGGTGACTGACGAAAAACTCCAGGACAGCCTCAAGTCTGTGGCAACATCGCTGAGCAGGATTGCTGTGGAGTATCGCAACAACGCCAAGGACTTGACGGCCACCGCGAAGTCTCTCTCTGACAGCATGGCAGAGGTTAATAAGTCGCGTGCCGAGGTCGATCAGGCCATCGCCGATGCCAAGGCCGGCATCGCGGGCGCCAAATCCGATTACGATTCCACGTTCTCGGTTAAGGCCAAGGAGCTCAAGAAGACCGTCTCGGGCATTCTAGACTCGCTCGATGGTATCTCGGGCGATCTGGATAGCGCCGTAGACGGCCTGACCGACGCATCCGGTTCGCTGGCAAAGGGCCTCTCCAAGGCTGCAAAGCTGGTCAACAAGGCTTCTGATCAGCTGGGCGAGGCGTCGGACAAGATCAGTGCGTTTAAGGACGAGCTCGACGGCGCCTTGATGTCGGATGACCTCGCTACGATCAAGACGATGATCGGCAATGATCCCGAGGGTCTGGCCGTGTCGCTTTCCGGCCCCGTCGCGCTCGATCGCAAGCCGGTCTATCCGATCCGCAACTACGGTTCGGCCATGGCACCGTTCTACACGATTCTGTCGCTCTGGGTGGGCTCGATTGTGCTGGCGGCCATGATGAAGGTCTCGGTTGACGATGAGCTTATCAACGAGCTCATCCCCGTGCGCCTGCACGAGATCTACCTGGGCCGCTACCTGTTCTTTGGCGGTCTGGCCCTGCTGCAGGCAACGCTCGTGTGTGCGGGCGACATCCTGTTCTTTGGCATCCAGTGCGACGACCCGCTGCAGTTTGTGCTGGCGGGCTGGGTCGCGAGTCTCGTGTTCTCCAATATCGTCTACACGCTTACGGTTTCGTTTGGCGATATCGGCAAGGCGCTCGCCGTCGTGCTGCTGGTCATGCAGGTCGGCGGTTCGGGCGGCACGTTCCCCATCGAGATGACCGGCCCCGTGTTCCAGGCGATCTATCCGTTCCTGCCGTTCACCCACGGCATCAACGCCATGCATGCCGCCATGGCCGGTGCGTACCACATGGAGTACTGGATTGAGCTAGGCATTCTGGCGAGCTATCTGATTCCGTCGCTGGCACTGGGCGTCGTCTTCCGCCGCCCGGTCATCAAAGCCAACGACTGGATCATCGAAAAACTGGAGTCAACCAAATTGATTTAGTTCAGCAACGTAAACGCCGTCGGAACATCGAGATCTTCCAACCCGATGCTTTAGCGTAGTGAATTGCACGGGCTGCTTGGTTGTTGCTACAGTAGCGGGGCGTGCCGGGGGTCCGGTGCGCCCTGCTTTTATTTGACCATGAGGCGGCACGCAGCCATGCGCGTGCGGACACCACGCCCAGATTGAGCGCGAGGATGCCCTATGGCCCAGCATGCCACTGACAATATCGAAATGATGCCCGATAGCCCTGTTGCTCGCGAGGACCTGGGCGCGGGCGGCACCTCCCGCGGCGCCGGCGCTCGCTCGCCGCTGTTCTGGAAAGTCCTGCTGCTTTCGGTGGCAGTCGTCTGGGGCTACTCCTTTACGACCATGAAGGACGCGCTCGACACCATTCCGGTGTTCGAACTGCTCTACGTGCGCTTTCTGCCTGCGGCGTTGGTCATGTTTTTCATCTTCCACAAGCGCATCATCGCGCACCTCAACGCCCGCAACCTTATCGTCGGACTTGGCATGGGCGCACTTATGTGGGCCGCCTACGCCCTGCAGACAGTCGGTCTGGCGCACACCACGGCGGGCAAGAATGCTTTTTTGACGGGCACGTATTGCATCGTTGTGCCGTTCGCGAGCTATTTTCTGAGCGGCGAAAAACTCACCCGCTATAACCTGGGCGCGGCGCTGCTGTGCTTGGCGGGCATTGGCTTGGTGGCGCTCGATAGCGTTGAATTCAACATCGGTGATGTCATTACGCTGGCGGGTGCGGTCTTTTTCGCCATCCAGATGGCGGTGACTGCCAAGTACGGTCGCAAAATGGACATCAACGTCATCACGTTTTGGATGTTTGTGGGCAACGGCGTGCTGAGCC
>URDE01000027.1:0-19973 GCA_900546525.1 uncultured Collinsella sp. | reverse complement strand
GACCGGCGCGCGTCTGCGTGTCGGTCTTTTGGTAGATAGAGCTCAGGTGGCGCTGCACCATGCGCATCGAGATACCGAGCTCCTCGGCGACCTGCTTGAGCGGGCGTTCATCCTGGGTCACGGCTATGAGCACGTCGACTTCGCGCGGGGTGAGAGCGTGGTTGACGATGAAGGCCTGGCGTTGCTCCTCGATGGTGGGGGCGGCGAGTGCTTCTTCTGCCAGCTGCTCGCGCTCGCGCTCCTGCTCGGTTTGGGGCAGGCGGAACAGGCCCGTGGCTACAAACGCCACACTCGCCGCCACAAGCAGCATGAGCGCACCGATCATGATGAGGGCAACGTTGCCCGAGGTCACGAGGGCAAGCGAGATGCCCGATGTAGTGAATGCACATACATTGTTGGCGGCGCGCCCCATGCCGGCCCAGAGGGCGGGTGCATGCATGCGCGGTGCCAGCTGTGTAAAGGTGGCGGTAAAGAACGTGACAAAAAAGCCCGAGCTCAGGTAAAAGACGACAAGGCCTAGGTTGGGATCGGCGCCGGCCTCCACGGCCAGGATGGAAATGGTCGAGAGCACGGCGATGCCGAGCATGACAAGTCCCATGTAGCGGCGCTCGGCAAGGTCAAAGATAAGACCGGCGGCAAGGCCGCTTGCCGCCAAAAAGAGGCGCGGCCAAGTCTGCACGGCAATGGTGCCGTGGGCGTTGGAGAGTGTGACCACGTTGTCGAGGGTGGAGAACAGACAGGCAAGAATCATGACGAGCGCGATGCTCCAGCATGCCTGTTTGGCGAGGGCATGAGAGGACTCAGCAAAGGGATTGATGGCGGGGCTGGAGCTCTCGGCAGCTTTTTGGGGAACGACGCTGAGGGCGGATATGGCGATAGTCGCTGCGCCAAGGACGATGAGCTCTGCGATACCGCCGCAATTGAGCAGGTTGACGGCGAACTGCATCAGGATGCCCGCGGCATAGGCTGCTCCCGCACCGGTGGCGAGCTTGGGATCGTCTTGAAACGCCAGTGAAAAGGCGTGGTGCGCAGCGGCGCCCAGCAGGCCGAGTCCAAAGAATGCCACGCAGCCCAGAATCTCGAGCGCAAGCGGGTCCGTGGGGGATTGAATTTGGGTTAGGCCCACGATGACGATAGGGACGGCGGCGGCGTTGACGGCTGCCAGTGAGTGGCCCTTGCGCTGTGCGAGCCCGAGCAGCGGCGCGTATCCGATAAAGCCGAGCACGCTCGCACCCAGAATAAAGCCCTGTGCGATTACAACGCGTTCGGCACCGGCGAGCAGCCCGACGTTGACGTCGAAGCGAAACTCGGCGGCAAGGAAGGCGAAGGTGAAGAGCGCGAGTGCCAGAAGCGCGTTGATTTTAGACCTGCTCAGGTTCAAGGACGGTCCTTTGGGTGGACGAATAATCGTGTCCTCGATTGTAGCGTTCCCGGGACGAGTGTGGCGATGGCGAAATCATATTGAATTAAACCGCAGGTAGAGGCCTAGGTTCACATCTACGAACCTAGGCATATGGAGTCATTTGGCACATCTTGGTGGTACAGGACCACCACAAAGGGGGCAGGCACCTTTGTGGTGGCATGTCCCTACGACCAAGGAGGCCGTTATGAACGTAAGCCACTTTGACAAGCAAGCTCAGCGTGAGTCCACCTGCTCGCTGGTTCACGGTACCTGGCGTTGTGTGGGTGCCAAAATAGCTTGCGCCGGCGCGTGTGCGCTTATGGTCGGGCAGTTGCTGCTGCCGAGCGTGGCGCTGGCGACGGAATGCGCCGATCCCGCCGCTGGGACGGATGAGGTTGCCGCGGCTCCGGTGACGCCGACGGTTGCGGAGGATACGGCGGCTCCGGCGCCGGTACCGGTGGCTCCGGCTGCGCCGATGGCTGACGCGGCTCCGGCGGCACCGTCCACGGCAGAAGCTCAGCAAGATCAGCAGGACGCACCGGCGGCAACGGTAAACGATGCGGGCGCTGCTGACCAAGACGGCTCTCTTGGCGGCGCCGACAGCTCATCGGCAAACGACGCTATCATGCCCTGTGGCGTGACCGATGTGACAGGCGGGAGCGGTGTTAAGGTCAACACGACCGTGGTCCGCCACGATACGGACTGCAAGCTTTCGGACAACATCACGCTCGAAAAGGGCCAGCCGTATACCTATGATTTTCCCGATGTTGAGGGCGGCATGCCGGATGAGCCGCTCTGCGAACTTGTCGAAACCAAGTACTACCGGGCCGATGCTGCTTCGGGCACCCTGGCTGAAGTCCAGGACACATCTATGTCCGATGTGACGGCTCACTTTGAGCCTGTTGGCGATCACATGAGGCTGACGCTGACCTTTACGGGTGGCGCGGCAGGCGGCTCGTATCGACTCACGCGCAATGAGGATCTTTATATTGGCGCGGCACTGACGTATACCAGCACCGACTATGAAGGTGACAACAGCTACGCGGGCAGCTCGATTACCGTCAACGAAACCAGGGACGACTATTACCTCCGCTACGTCATCAATAGCGAAATTACGCTTGTTGCATCGGAAAACGAAGCCCTCCATAACCTGAACGTCAACGACGTGAAGACCGACTACGCGCCCGGCGAGGCGCCGCGCGCGACCGCGACGATCCCCGCCGCCGATGCCGACAAGTACGAGATCGCCTACGAGTGCTGGGAGGAAATGGATGGCAGCGACCCTGCGGAGCTCACGCCCGTTGCCTTCTGGTATTCCGACCCTGCCAAGTATCCGACGGGCGCGAGGAGGATCGAACACTTCGAAGAGGGCAAGTTCTACATGTACTCCGTTGAGCTGAGGCTCAAGGGCGACAATACCGTGGCCGATGACTGCATGATGTACGTCAACGGTCATTGGGCGCACCACATCAAGACCGTCAACGGCGTCTTCGCGCCAAACGCTGACAATATGCTGTGCGAGCAGCCGATCGACGAATGGCGGGCCATCGACGTTATCGAGATCAACGGCGCCACGACCACCTTCAAGGCGGGCGATAAGCCGGTCTTTACGGCGAATGTTCCGACGGGCTCCAACTCCCTTCCTCAGTGTGAGTTCTGGACGGGCAGCGATGGCAGCGAAGTGAACTCTCAGGAGTTCTGGGATCAGAACATTACGAACCACATCGACGCCTTTAAGCCCGGCGTGACCTATCGTTACGGTATCTACCTCAAGTCCGCGCGCGGCTTCTACTTTACGCCCAACACCAAGCTGGTGATCAACGGCCAGGAGTGCGGCTACCAGGTCGCGGACAGCGTATCCGATGAGGACAGCGGTTGGATCTACACCCTGTGGCTCAACACCGATCTGGCCTTTACGCCTGAAGCCACGCCGACTCCCGATCCGCAGCCTACGCCGGATCCCAAGCCGACGCCGCAGCCTGGGGTGAAGCCCGAGACCAAACCCTCGGCCAAGCCGGCTACGACCACCACGGTGAGCAAGACGGTTGAGAAAACCACGCAGGCCAAGAAGGGCGATGCTGTCCTGGCTATCACGGGGGATACCACCGCGATGACGGTCGCCGCCCTAGGCATCGCCGGCGCAACCGTAGCCGCCGCCGGCCTCGCCGCGACCAAGCGCCGCAAGCGTTAGAGCTGGGTGACGGCTCTCATTCTCGGCCTCAGTAAAATCTCAATCTGTAACACCAAACTGCCCAAAACGGCTCTAGATGTTACAGATTGAGATGAACTGTTCGGCCGACAACCTAACGTCTCGATCTGTAACACCAGGCGGGGAATTTGACCTCTAACTGTTACAGATTGAGACAAACTGGCTGGCCAAGTTCAGAACCGCCACAAAGGTACCTATTCCCTTTGTGGCGGTTTGCGCAGGTAGAACGGTAGGTTCGTATATATGAACCTACCGTTCGCTTTGTTTTTGGACAACGATTACGCTGGATGACTTTTGGTTTGCAGGAAAGGAACGACCATGAGGTGGACTACTGTTCGAGCGCTTTGCCGCCGCCTGACCGTTGCCGCGGTGACCCTCACCATGGTGACGGGTTCGTTGCCCGCGGGCGCGTTTGCCGAGACCCTCACCACCGACGGCACTTTTGTGCAGACGGATAACGACCAAGCAGCCGATGCCGACGCCGCCGACCCCGCGCCCGATGCCGGCGCCGCCGACCCCACAGTGCTCGATAGCGGTGATACCCCTACGCCCCCGCCCTCCGAGATTGCATCGGCGGCGGGCCTAACGGGCGCCGGGCAGACCGAGAGCACACCTGCGGGTACGCTCGCCACTGATCTTGTCGAGGGCAAGGAACTCGCCGAGCAGCAGAAGCAAGAGGAGGCTTCCGGTGCCGAGGCAACCTGGAACGAGGAACTTGGACTCTGGGCAACCTCGAAGGGCACTACGGGCGTAAAGGGTGAATACGACGATGGCTACGTGGCCGGCGAGCAGACCCCCGCGCAGTACTACTTCTCGATCGATAACCTCACCAACGAAATTTCTATCGAGTATGGCGACGCGGGCATTACCACGTTGGAGGTGCCCTCGACCATCGACGGCAAAAATGTCGTGAGTCTTAAGGGCATGGGAAACGTTGCGCTCACATCAATTACGTTTGCCCCCGATTCGCATATCCGCTCTGTGGGCGGTTTGGGCGGCAGCAGCATCAAGGAAATCGCACTGCCCGATTCGGTTGAGGAACTGGGCTGGAATGCGTTTACCGGAAGCAAGACACTTCACACGGTGACCTGGCCCAACAACGCGGCCTTTACCACGATTCCCGAGCAGGCCTTTGAGGGCTGCGAACAACTTGACGACAATGTGGTGGCAACGCTGCCGCCTTCGATTAAGACTATCGACTATCGCGCCTTCGCCAATTGCGGCGTACCGCAGTTCTATGTCTCGGACACAACGGTACTCACCTTTACGCAGATCAACGTGCCGGGCACGGTGGAGCGGATTGAGCGCTATGCCTTTGACGGGTGCTCGCATGTGTCGTCGGTGACGATTGGCGATGGTGTCAAATCTATCGGGGCGCTCGCGTTCGCCTCTCTTGATCCTGCGATTGCCGGCAAAGAGATTGTGCTACCCAAAAGCGTGGAAATGATAGAGTGGGGAGCTTTTGAGAACACGAGATACGGAAACGAGACGAACCATAATGCCGTTGCCCTGCGCGTGATGAACCCCGATCTTCAGTTTGGTGAGGCGGGCTATCCGGGCGACTATAATGAGCGCGTGACAATCGATGGCGTAACGTATGCGATTCCCTTCAGTGAAGGCCAGACCATCTATGCCTATGCGACCGATTCGGCTGGCAACCCCTCGATGGTCAAAAAGCTTGCCGATGCCGTGGCCGATCGCAAGGACTCCGTCGATTCCTCGAAGCCTGCCTACACGTTTGAGTGGATGGGCGAGGCGGCCCAGGTGACGGGCAAACTTCCCCAGAGCGCGACGGCTACACTCGTGCAGGCGGGGCAGTCCACGCCGCTGGCGGCTGGCGATGACGGCAGCTTTACAGCGGACGCTCTCTCCAAGACAGCAGCCACCCTGCGCATTTCGCTCAGCGGTTACTATGACATGGTGCTGGCGCGCCCGGGCGACCAGATGACGGGCACATGGAATATCGGAGAGATTAAGGCGGAGGACTTTACCAAGATTCCGGCCTCGCGCGCGATTGAGCTCAACGTGGGCTATCTTGAACCGATTGTGGGCCAGGATAAGACCGAACGCATTGAGCTCGATAGTCTCGATAACATCGATCTGACGGTGAAGAGCGGCGGCAAGACGCTCAAACCTGCCAAGGGCGACAAGGAAAACGACTACCGTATCCAGGGCACAGCGCTCGTGGTGTCGCAGGCCATTGCCGACGCGGACCAGGATCTGGAGATAACGCTCGAGCCTAAAGACAGCCTCAAGCTGGGTGGGGCGACGGCGACGGTGAAGCCTTCGGCCGGCAAGGTCGATATCGACTTGAAGCCCTGGGGCACGGCGACGGTCACGACCAAGGGCGACTACCAGGGCGCCAACCGCGTGCTGGTGTTCCGTACGTCCGACGGCAAGCTAGTTGCCGACGGTGTCACCTATCTGATGGGTTACGAAGACGATGGCACTACGCCTATCATGAAGGCCGAGACGCCGCGCCTTAAGGCCGGTTCGTACACCATCGTCGCCTTTAACAAGACGAGCTACGACATCCAAGCGACGAGCTATTCCACGTTTAGCCGCCTAGGGCTGACCGTGGGTAAGCATATCGCGCAAAAGCAGGTGAAGATTGAGGACGGCAAACAGCTCGACGTGACGCTCGACGTCCCCACGTTTGACGTGGAGACGTATCGTGCCGAGCGTGGGCTGACGGCGGGCTCGGTTACCGCTGATTCGTCCGCGGTCGTTGGCGTGGAGACCGAGCTGCGCATTCATTACGAGCTCAAGGACAGTCAGGCTGCCAAGATTGAGATTCCGCTGGCCAAGGATGCCGTCGAGGATGTGTCCGCAGGCGCTCGCGAAGCCGGCGCCAGCTCCGATGCCATGTGGGCTGGCACAACTTGGGAGGGCGACAACCTCGTTCTCGATATGAAGAAGAGTGCGGGCGCCGATGTGTTTGTGCGCTTTAAGACTAAGGCCGCGGGCACCTATGCCATCTCGCCGCTCATTACGCTGGGCGAGGTGACATTGCCGCTGGGAAGCACCACACTCGAGGTTAGCGGATCGCGCATCGAGGTCGACAACACCGACGTTCACAGCCTGCTGGGCAATGTGGCCTACGTTTATGCAGCGCCGGGCAAGAGCGTGCAGCTCACCGTGGGGACGGGCTCGTCGGCTGCAAAGTACACCGGCAAGACCAATAAACTCGGCCGTGCCAAGATTGAATACGACCTGCCGCAGGATACGCTTGCCGCCGAGCGCGTGACGCTCGAGGCACGCGTGGGCTCGACCGATGTTGCCGCCGCTGCCGCAGAGGTGACGGCTCGCAACTATGTGCGCTATGTTCCGAGCGCTTCGGTCTGGAACTTTGATGTGACGTATCGTGGCGGTACGCAAAACTTGGTCAAGGACGGCAAGGACACCGGCAAGAGCCTGTGGACCTTCCATCATCTACCACAAAAGAAGAACGCCTACTGGACCTTTGATATCACGCTCGAGGTGGGAAACGAAGAGGCCGCCGACACGCTCGGCCTGTACGTGGACTGCGTGGATGGCAAGACGGTGACGATTCCTTTGACTCAAAAGTCGCGTGAGGGCACCCGTGTTCGCTATGTGGCGGAGTATGTGGACGAGGGTTACCTTAAGCTGCTCGACGAGTTTAACAAGGCGAATGACTCGACCTATGTGAACTGCGGCAACTTTGAGCAAATCTTTATGCCGCAGACCTACCGCATCTCCAATGCCCAGCTTATGACCATGCTGAGTTTTGACGCCAAAGCTTCGGCCAAAAAGCATTCCGCCGCGGCCGAGGAGCGCCAGCAGGAGTTCTCGAATGCCGTGCAGCAGTGGCACGAGTATATGATGGATAACTCGTTTAATGATGTCGACGAGGCCTTTAACGACGCGATTGACCAGATGGTCGCCGATGCGTTTGCCGAAGAGGACAAGGACGGTAAAGAGGACGAAGCCCAAGGTGGAGCTGCGCGTAAGGCTCGTCGCGCCCCTGCCGCCAGCGACGGCGAGGGTGATGGTGCTGGCAACGACGAGGCCGCGCAGTTTGCGGCTGAGCTCAAGGCCGCGGTCGGCGGGTCGTCGGCGCTGCTGACCCAGCAGGGCGACAGCTATGGCGTCAATGTGGACAAGATGATCTTTGAGGATGCTTACGGCACCAGCGAGGATTGGTATCAGGAACTCGCGGCGGCCCAGGGCGCGAACGCTGCGGATGCGGCCGCCATCAAGGAGCTCGTCGACCATGCATCGCGAGCGGAGTTTATTGCCCAGCAGGCCGAGGATCTGGTGGGCCAGTCGATGGGTATCGGCCAGCTCAACCAATACGGAAGCTGGAATGACGCAACCGCTGCGGCGCTCAACAAGTGTGCGGGCATTAAGGCCAGCGAGTACAACGGCCAGTCGACGAGCGGGTTTAACGATTTGGGCCAGGTGCTCGGCAGCTCGCTGAGCTACAAGACGGCTGATGACGATACCGTCAAGGGCTTTAAGGTCGCCGCGCCCGATGGCGAGCAGACGGCCTATATCGAGTCGGAATTTATCGAGAACTCCAATAACAACAAGAACCAGGCGCTTCTGTTTAACTCGATCGCCATGCAGTGTGACATTCTGGACAATCTGTACGATAACTGGAATGTGGTCCATAGCCTCAATAACTCTACGATTCGCGGCTGGCTTATGGCTTGGAAGCGTAACGGCGACGTGAGCGCCCATATGAAGCTCATCCGCACGATCCGTTCGCTCAAGAGCTATAAGATCGAGTGCGAGATGTTCGGCCAGGTCTTTAAGACCGACGCGTGGAAGGCGGCCGGCCAGGCGTTTCCCGCGGCGACCCAGGGCATCGGCATCTTTACCGGCATTTACGGCGTGAACGATGCCAGCAAGAACTGGGAGAACGTGAACGTCCGTATGCAGAAGGTGAAGGGCGAGCGCGAGGGCTATGAGCTTCAGCATACGCGCTTGCTTGCCAAGCCCGAGAAGACCGAGGACGACTGGAAGTGCATTTACGCGCTGCGTGACGCCATGGAGAAGGCGCGTGCGTTTGAGGATCTGCTGTATCGCCAGCTCTGCCACGATAGCACCGATGTGGCGGTGGGCTCCATTATGACAATCGCCGGCGTGCTGACGGCCGGTTCGGCGGGTACCGTGGTGGGCGCTGCCTATGACGCGGCTTCGACCAGCGTGGGTTCGGAGCGCGCGATTAAGCTGACCAATGCCGAATGCGCCTACGATGTTGCCTGCGAGCAGGTGGAGCGCACGTGCCAGAATCGTATTACGGTCAACTGGGGCGAGCTGACCGATGCCGAGGTCTACAAGGCCAACAAGGACGGCTTGATCTCGGACGAGAAGATGCAGTCGATCTTCGAGGCGCGTTATCGCAATGTGGCTGCCAAGGCTGCACCCGACCCTGCGGGCGTGGTGTACGAGGGCCTGCTGTCCAATACGGTTGAAGGCGCGACGGTTGAGCTGTGGAGCGCCGACGATGCGGCCGGTACCAATGCAGTGCGTTGGGATGCCGAGGAGTATGAGCAGGACAATCCGCTTGCAACGGGTGCGGACGGCGCGTACAACTGGAATACGCCGACCGGCTGGTATCAGGTGCGCGTGACCAAGGACGGCTATGAGGAGGCGCGTTCGGCTTGGCTGCGCGTGCCGCCGATTCAGACTGAGGTGAACATTGGCTTGGCGTCGACGGCGGCGCCCGAGGTAGCTTCGGTCCACGCCTATACCGATTGCGTCGAGGTTGAGTTTACGCAGTATATGGATGCGAGCGACGATACCCCGGCCGCATTGTGCGCGCAGGGCTTGGGCGACGTGACGTATACGTGGCTCGACAAGCAGGACGATCCCAATGGCAAGCCGCTGTCGCGCGTGCTGCGTATTCGCTATGCCGATGCGTGTGAGGCGGGCTCGACGGTGGCGTTTGAGCTCGACGGTGCTCGCAACTACGCCGGCACGGCCATGGCGCGCTGGGCAAGTGGCGAGCTTGTCGTGGGCGTTCGTGCCGACAAGCTCAAGCTCAACGTGGAGCAGGCCGTGACCATGCTTGATGGTAGTGACTTTGAGCTGGTGGCGCACGTGACCGATAAGGCGGGCAAGCCGTTTGCGGGCGCCAAGGTTAGTGTTGGGCTGGAGTCCTCGGCTATCTGCTCTGTCGATGCCACCCAGGCCGTGACGGGCGAGGACGGCGCGGCGACGTTTGTGCTGCATGGTGCTCTGCCCGGTTTGACGACGTTGACGGCGGCGGTGGACGGCACGGCGCTGTCCAAGCAGGTCGACGTTCGCGTGTCTGCCGAGGCAGTGCGACCGGCGCGACCGGTGGCGACGATTGGTGCGACGACGTTTGGTGCATGGTCGCCCAAGGAGAACTACATTACGGTGCCCAAGGGCACGAAGCTGGAGCTTTCGGCCGAGGATGGCACGACGATTTGGTACACCACCAACGACACCTGCCCCTGCCGTGACGAAGGCCGCGTAAAGTACACCGAGCCTATTGCGCTCGATAGCAACATGTATGTGCGCATTGCGGCACAGCGCCCTGGCATGTCATACAGCGAGTATTCCGAGCGTCTGAACATTACGATTACGGTGACCGATGAGGCGGCGCCTGAGCCGACGCCCGATCCCAGTCTGAAGCCAGAGCCCGAGCCGACGCCTGACGGCGGCGAGCAGGGTGGCGGTACGGATGGCTCTGGTGGCGCCGGGGTCCCTGCGGGCGGTTCGACTTCGACGACGACCACGGTGACGACGAACAAGTCCAAGGGTAAGGGCAAGAACGGCAAGAAGTCCGGTGGCATGGAGCTCGCCAGCACGGGTGACTCCGCCGCGATGACGGTCGCTGCTCTGAGCATCGCCGGCGCAACCGTTGCCGCGGCCGGCATCGCTGCGACCAAGCGCCGCAAGCGCTAAGTTTTGGCGACAGCGCCCATCCTCGGCTTTAGCAAAATCTCAATCTGTAACATCAAGCCAGATATTTGGGTTCCAGGTGTTACAGATTGAGATGAACTGTTCAGCCGCCAACCTAACGTCTCGATCTGTAACACATAGCGAGGAATTTGGCCTCTAACTGTTACAGATTGAGACAAAGCGGAGGCGGTTGGAGCGATATCTCGATCTGTAACAACTACAAGGCTCAACGGGCTCCAGGTGTTACAGATTGAGACAAAACGACCGACCAAGCCTCAAACCACCACAAAGGTGCCTGTCCCCATCGTGGTGGTTTGGGCGGTCGGTAAAGAAAAAGTCCCCGCCGGGCGTGTGCTCGACGGGGACTTTGCCGTTTGGTGGCTAGCACTGTAGGTGATTACTCGCCCAGCAGGCTCTTGGTGATCGAAGCGGCGGCCTTCTTGCCGGCGCCCATCGCCAGAATGACCGTAGCGGCACCGGTGACGATGTCGCCGCCGGCCCAGATGCGGGGATCGGTGGTCTGGCCGGTCTCCTCGTCAGCGACGATGTAGCCCCACTTGTTGAGCTCCATCTTGCCGCCGATCTTCTTTGCGAAGGGGTTGGCGTTGGTACCGATGGCCGAGATCGCGACGTCGCAGGGGATCTCCTCGATGGCGCCCTCGATGGGCACCGGACGACGGCGGCCGGACTCGTCGGGCTCGCCGAGCTCCATCTTCTGGACCTTGACGGCACACACGGAGCCGTCCTCGCCAGCGACAAACTCGAGCGGGGAGACGAGCGGCAGAACCTCGACGCCCTCGGCCTTGGCATGGTGCAGCTCGGCGCGACGGCAGGGCATCTCGTCCTCGGTACGACGGTAGGCGATGATGGCGTGCTCGGCGCCCAGACGCTTGGCGGTACGGACAGCGTCCATAGCCACGTTGCCGCCACCAAAGACGACGACGTTCTTGCCGTGCTTGGTGGGGGTGTCGTACTCGGGGAACTTGTTGGCCTTCATCAGGTTCACGCGGGTGAGGTACTCGTTGGCGAAGAAGACGTTGGGCAGGTTCTCGCCGGGGACGTTGAGGAACTTGGGCAGGCCAGCGCCGGTCGCCACGTAGATGGCGTCGAAGCCCTGCTCGAACAGCTCCTCGGCCGTGGCCATGTTGCCCACGACGGAGTTGTACTCAAACTTGACGCCCATGTCCTCCAGGCCGTCGATCTCGCGCTTGACGACTGCCTTGGGCAGACGGAACTCGGGGATGCCGTAGACCAGCACGCCGCCGCCGGTGAAGAAGGCCTCAAAGACGGTAACGTCAAAGCCGTTACGGGCGAGCTCGCCGGCGCAGGTGATGCCGGACGGGCCGGAGCCGACGACGGCGACCTTCTTGCCGTTCTTGGGAGCCATCTTGGGCGTGGAGGCGAGCTCGGGGCGATCACCCAGGAAGCGCTCGAGCTGGCCGATGGCCACGGGCTCGGACTTCTTGCCACGGATGCACTTGCCCTCGCACTGGTTCTCCTGCGGGCAGACGCGGCCGCAGATGGCGGGAAGCATGGAGTCCTCGCGGATGGTATCGAGGGCGCCGCCGAAGTCCTTCGCGCGGATCTGCTCGATAAAGCGGGGGATGTTGATGTTGACGGGGCAGCCCTCAACACAGAACGGCTTCTTGCAGTTGAGGCAGCGCTCGGCCTCGGCCAGCGCCATCTCCTCGGTGAAGCCCTTGTCGACGGGGCGGAAGTCGCAGGCGCGCTCGGCAGCCGGCTCCTCGTTATCGGGGGTGCGGGGCGACTTCATATCGGCAACGAAACGACCGTTAACTAGTGGCATGCGCAGCTCTTTTCCTCATAGGCCTTGAGGGACGCGCCCTCTTCGGAACGGTAAGCGGCCTGGCGGGCACGAAGGTCATCCCAGTCGACCAGGGTGGCATCGAAGTCGGGGCCGTCGACGCAAGCGAACTTGGTCACGCCGCCCACCTCGACGCGGCAGCAGCCGCACATACCGGTGCCGTCAACCATGATGGGGTTGAGCGACGCGGTGATGGGGGTGTCGTACTTCTGGGCGGTGAGGGTCGAGAACTTCATCATCGGAACGGGGCCGACGCAGAAGACCTGGCTCACGGCCTTGTCCTGCAGCAGACGCTCCAGCGGAGCGGTGACAACGCCCTGCTCGCCGTAGGAACCGTCGTCAGTGGTGATGTGGATGTGGTCCTCGTCGAGGAGCTCGCGGAACTGATCCTCCATGAGCAGGAGGTCCTTGGTGCGGGCGCCCATGATGGCGTGCACCTCGTGACCGGTCTCGACCAGGTGCTTGGCGACCGGGAAGGCAATTGCCAGGCCGACGCCGCCGCCAATGACGGCGCAGGGGCCCTCGGCCATCTCGGTGGGAACGCCCAGCGGGCCCACGACGTCGCGCAGCGACTCGCCGGCCTCGTAGGTGGAAAGCATCTCGGTGGTCTTGCCGATCACCATGAAGATGAACTCGACCCAGCCCTCGTCACCGTTCCAGCCGGCCAGGGTAAACGGGACACGCTCGCCCGTCTCATTGGCGCGAACCATGAGGAACTGTCCAGCGTGCGCATGCTTGGCGATTGCGGGCGCCTCGATGCGGAACTTGAACACCTTCTCCGAGAACTGCGTCTTCTCCAGGATCTTATACATAGAACCCCTCTCTTGTTAGGGCGACCGAACCGTGCCTCCACGGAAATGGACGGTAGCCCGAATAAAACCGTACGCGCACAGGCGTTGTGCAGACATACGGTGCAAATTATACCCTCATGGACATGTCGCTTACGTGTATCTTCGGCGGTTGGGAGCAGGGTTTATCCACTTTGGCCTACCAAATAGGGGCAGGTTTATTTTGGTCAGTTTTATCGGGTAAAACGGCAAAGGGGGCCGGCCTCGGGTTGTGATGAGGCCGGCCCCCTTTGGGGCGCTATGTGTGTAAGTCGGCGCGCGGTTGATTGCGATGCCGCAACTGAGGTGTTTCCGCAGATAAAACCTGCCAAAATAAACATCCCTAAATGGTAGGCTTTAGTGCTTGCCGTTGGCGGAAGCGGCGCCGTTGACGTGATCGCGGGCGTAGATTACGCCGTGCACGATCGCCAGGCCGGCGGCGTCTGCGGCGCGGGCGCAGGTATCCTGGAAGTCCTCGGCCTCGCGGGCGCGCAGCTGCTTGAGCACGTAGTCGGCGACAGCCATCTTGCCGGGAGGGTTGCCGATGCCGGTGCGGATGCGGCTGAAGTCGCGGCTGCCCATCTTGTCGATGATGGAACGCAGCCCGTTGTGGCCAGCATGGCCGCCGCCCACCTTAACGCGTACGTCGCCGGCGGGAATATCGAGCTCATCGTGGATCACGAGCAGCTCCTCGGCCTTGATTTTGTACTCGCGGCAAAGCTTGGAGATGGGACCGCCCGAGGTATTCATGTACGACTGTGGCTTGACCAGCACAATCTGGCGCTTGCCGCCCTCTTCCTCGGGGTCGTTGATGTTGATGAGCGCGACCTCGGCGCCGGCCTGGTTTTTCCAGTACGTGACGCCGGCCTGACGGGCCAGCTCGTCGATTGCCTTAAAGCCGGCGTTGTGGCGGGTCTCGGCATATTCCTCGCCCGGGTTGCCAAGCCCGGCAACCATGCGAATCTTAAGCGGCTGTGCAGCTGCCATGTTTGTCCTTTCGTTGATTTGTCGCCTGCTATGGTGAGCGACCCTGTTGCCGCTGTCAAATGGAGGGCAATTGAGGTTGTTTGGGGGCGTTTGGACGGCCGTCGAAATCCGAGGTGGACAGTTAGTTCAGATACGTATAAGTTCTAGGACTCGAATTGCTCAATTCAATGCCAATGCGTTGTTTTGGAGCTTTAGTTAGCCCATATGACGCTGTTTTGAAGTCTATCCTGCCTTCAAATAGGGCGAATGGTATAGAGATGGCTGCAAAACAGCCTAATTCAATGTGTCCTTCTATACGTATTTGAACTAACTGTCCAGCCCTGCTCGACGGCGCACGGGTGATTCGCCGTTTAGACCGGCGCAAGGCCGATTCCGGCCCGCAGAGCGTTGAGCCAAGCGGCCTGACGCTTGCGATAGCCCTTGATGCGATATCGGAATCGGACTCCCGCGAGTCGATGCATCGTTTGGGCGAAGGCTTCGAGTGCAACAAGGTCTTTCATTTGGTCGCGATTGATAACCAGGACGTGGATGCCCATTGCCTTGAGACCATTATTTCGATTGCCATCGTGGATGCGAGCGTTTTGAAGCTCATGCCCGATTCCGTTGTATTCGTTGTCGACTCCGGCTGCCGGGCAATACAGGTCGCAGATGGCGTAAGGGATGCCGGAGGACATGTTGACCGCAAGAGTGTCGAAGTCGATTCGATAGTTGAGTAGCAGGCCTCCCATGGGCAGATTGCAACATCCGAAACCGCCAAAGCGCATGGGTGCTCCGAGAACGGCAAACATTAGGGATTCGGCTGGGGATGCGGATCCAGCCCGGGCGAGTTTAACGGCCGTACGAAACGAGGCGTACGAGCTACTTTTGGCGAACCGTGCGACCGCCTCGAGCTCTTCGATGGTCGTTGCGGGCTCGCATTTGTAGTGTGCCTGTTCATAGCGGGTTTCGTTCAGTTGCTCGGCCACCGACTGGTTGCCCAAGCAATCAAGATCGCCCGTCGCTGCGCAGCCATCGCCCTTGGGCCAGATGTCGTCATGGGCAATAGGGTATGTTGCCCCGGGAGGAAGGGAGTAGGTTCCGAGCAGTTCCATGAGAAGCATCAAGGTTTTGGCGACTGATTCATTTTTGGAACAAAGCATGGCTGTCACGGCAGGAGACGTTGCGTAGACGTCGGCCTCGACGTGCATAATTGCACCTTCAGGAAGCGGAGCGGAGAGAATATGCTGAAAAAGTCGCTTGTCGGGGCGTCTGTTGCCTTCGTCTGAAACGAGAAGATCGAGCAGCTCGGAATCATCTTCATTCCAGGCATCGAGTATCGAAAGTGCGCCAAAGTCTATCGCGTCATTATTGGGAATGCAGCTAGCCAAGGCCTGTGCTTGCTGTTCACTATCAACGGAATCCCAGGGTAGGGCAGAGTACGCCCGTCGTGCGCGACGAATTGCGCGGAGGGCGGAGAAATGTGAAATCACGGTCGTCATAGCTATAACGTACTAAGTTGGCGGCAGAATGCGATCCCCATACCGTTCTTTTCGCTCAGCGGGGCGCTGCGCGCCATGAACGGCTGGGTGTTATGAAATCGGTTGAGGGGATTGCAGGAAATTGAGCTCTGCCGCGAAGGTTGACGATAGCTACTGGACGGTTAATTCAGATACGTATAAGGCGGCGGGCGTTCGAGGCGTGTCTAAGGCCCTTGAGGGCGATTTGAGGGTAAATATGCAGCGGTTGTACTCGAGAACGATGAGATTTGGACGGCATGGCATCCGCTGGGGAGCTCAGAAGGCTCCGAACGGTCCTTTGGAGCTTTAAAAAAATACGTATCTGAACTAATTGTCCAGGGAAGGTTGGCGAGGGATAGAAAAAGGGTCGGAAGCTCGCTTCCGACCCTTTAAAAGCATCAAAGATGATGCGCGGCAGGCTACAGCGCGAAATCGCCGCCGACGAGCGTGGAGACGGGCTCCTCGTGGTAAACGGCGGAGATGGCCTGAGCGAACTCCTCGGCGACCGAGATGGTCTTGATCTTGCCGCCGACCTCGACGGGAATGGCGTCGGTGACGAGGCACTCGACGATCGGGGCGTCGTTCAGACGCTCGATGGCCGGACCGGAGAAGATGCCGTGGGTGGCGCAGACGTAGATGTCGCCAGCGCCCATAGCCTTGAGCTCCTTGACGTTGGCGCACAGGGTGCCAGCGGTGTCGATCATGTCGTCGTTGATGATGCAGGTCTTGCCCTTGATGTCACCGATGATGCCCATGACCTCGGCGGCGTTGTGGCGCGGACGGCCCTTGTGGGCGATGGCCAGGTCGCAGCCGAGCATGTCGGACAGCTTCTTGGCGGCCTTGGCGCGGCCCACATCGGGGGAGACGACAACCAGGTTGTCGGTGTCGAAGTGCATGTCGTTGTAGTACTGGCCAAACAGCGGCAGCGCGGACAGGTGGTTAACCGGGATATCGAAGAAGCCCTGAATCTGGCCCTGGTGCAGGTCGAGGGTGATGATGCGGTTGACGCCAGCGCGCTCGAGCAGGTTGGCGACGAGGCGGGCGGTGATGGGCTCGCGCGGGCCGGCCTTGCGGTCCTGGCGGGCATAGCCGTAGTGGGTGATAACGGCAGTGATGGAGCGGGCGGATGCGCGCTTGGCAGCGTCGGTGGCGATGAGCAGCTCCATGAGCATGTCGTTGACGTTGCCGCCGGCCACGGACTGAATCAGGAAGACGTCGGCGCCGCGGACGGTCTCGTCGTAGCGGGCGTAAATCTCACCGTTGGCGAACTGCTTTAGCGTAAGGCCCGAAAGCTCGACCCCAAGGTACTCAGCAATCTTCTGAGCGAGGGGACGGTTGGAGGAACCGGAATACACGCGGATGGACTTGCGCATATTCTCCGACTTCTCGGGATCATTAATCGGCATTACCCTTCTCCTTTATATCGAATGCCATATAGATGCCTTGTTGCATTGTAACCGCGCGACGGGGTTAATCGGGTCTTGATAACGTCTTTACCGTCAACGGACACGAACCGACCACTCATCCGGTTGCGCAGGTCACGATAGAAAAAGGAGCCGCCCCCATGGGAACAGCTCCTTAGATGCTTGGTAAAACGTTATACCTCGTCGTCCTCGTGCAGACGGCGGCGATAATCGGCGGCCCAGCCCTCAATGTTTACCTGACGGGCGCGGCCAAGGCCGAGTGCGTCAGCCGGGACCGGCTCGGTGATGACAGAGCCGGCGGCCACGAGCGCGCCGTCGCCGATCTGAGCGGGCGCGACCATCATGGTGTCGGAACCGATGAAGGCGTCCTTGCCGATGACGGTCTTGTGCTTGTGCACGCCATCGTAGTTGCAGGTGATGGAGCCCGCGCCCACGTTGACGCCGGAGCCCATGGTGGTGTCGCCGATGTAGGACAGGTGCGGCACCTTGGAGCCCTCGCCGATCGTGGACTTCTTGATCTCCACGTGCGTTCCGGCCTTGGATCCGTCGAGCATGTGGGTGCCCGGGCGCAGGTAGGCGCGCGGGCCGCAGTCGACGCCGTTCTCGATGACGGCCTCGATGGCGATAGTCTCATCGATGATGCAGCCGCTGCCGACGGTGGTGTCGGTGAGGCGGCTGTTGGGGCCAAGCTGGCACTCCTCGCCCACGGTGACGTGGCCGATCAGGTGCGTCTGCGGCCACACGACGGTGTCACGGCCGATAACGGCGTCGGGGCCGATCCAGGCCTGCGTGGGATCGATGAAGGTGACGCCCTCGGCCATCCAGTGCTCGTTGATGCGGTCGCGCGCGATGGCGGTGAGCTGCGCGAGCTGAATGCGGCTGTTGACGCCTAGGCCGTCGCGGTAGTCATCGCAGTGGAAGATGGAGACCGCCTGGCCGTGGCCTTTGAGGATCTCGAGCATGTCGGGCAGGTAGTACTCGGATTGCGCGTTGTCGTTGCCGATCTCGTCAATGTGGGCGGCGAGCTGCGCGCCGTCAAAGGCGTAGCAGCCGGCGTTGCACTCCAGCAGCGTGGCGGCCTGCTCGGGCGTGCAGTCCTTCTGCTCGATGATGCGCTCGATCTGGCCGTCGGCGCCCAGCTTGATGCGGCCGTAGCCGAAGGGGTCGGGCGGGGTCATGGTCATGACGGTGCAGGCGAGCTCGCCGGTAGCGACGGTCTGTGCGAACTTGGCGACGGTGTCGGCGGTGATGAGCGGCAAGTCGCCGTTGAGCACGACGACGGGGCCTTGCGTGATGCCGCAGGCCTCGAGCGCGACCTTCACGGCGTGACCGGTGCCCAGGCGCTCGGTCTGCTCGACGCACTCGACCTTGGTGGCGCTGCTGGCGTAGGCGCCGTCGATGAGGGCGCGCATCTCGTCGGCGTGGCTGCCGATGACGACCACGACGCGGCTGCAGCCGGCCTTGATGGTGGCGTCGACGATCCACTGGACCATGGGCTTGCCCAGGATCTTGTGCGAAACCTTGCAGTGGTTCGACTTCATGCGGGTGCCCTCGCCGGCGGCGAGGATAATTGCGGTTGCGTCCATGTGATCTCCTGTTACGTTATAGAGACGTGTGTTTGGAAACGATACACGGCGCAATATGATACCGCAGGCATATGATGAGCGCGTAGCGATTGACGCGTGACGGCCGGTGTCGCTGCCGCCGGCGTGGTGTTTGCGCTGGTTGTGCATGGCGGCGGCGCTGCGGCGTTGGCGTTTTGCACGAGGGGATGGGAGGTGCCCGTGGATATCATGCGAGAGGAATCGGGCAACGAACCCGTCGCGGCATTTTCGATGTCGCATCCGGCGGTGCCGGCGCTCTACACGGTGCTGACGCTGGGACTCACCATGTTCTCGATGCAACCGGTGCTGATTGCGCTGTCGCTTGCGGGCGGGTTGGCGTACGGGTTTGCGACGCGCGGCGCCGCGCGTACGTTGGGGGCGCTTCGCTGGCAGCTGCCGGTGATTTTGATCATCGCGGTGCTCAATCCGCTGTTTGGCGCCTCGGGCTCGACGGAGCTGTTCCGTATTGGCATGCGTGCGGTGTATCTGGAGAGCATGGTTTACGGCCTGTGCATGGGCGGGCTGTTTGTGGCGAGCGTGCTGTGGTTTGAGGCGGCGGCATCGATGCTTGGCTACGACAAGGTGCTTGCGCTTTTGGGTAACGCCGCGCCGGTGATCGCGCTCATGATCTCGATGTGCATGCGGCTTATCCCGCAGTTTTTGCGCCGCGGTCGTACGGTGCTGGCGGTGCAGGATGCGATTGATGTGCCTGGCCGCGCGCCGGCCGACCCCGTGCGCTCGCGCCTGCGGGCATCGAGCGTGTTGATGGGCTGGGGCATGGAAGATTCGCTGGAGCGCGCGGACGCCATGCGCTCGCGCGGATGGGGTGCTGCGACGCGTCGAACGACGTACGCGCGGTATCGGCTGGGGCGCGGCGATGTTGCCGCGCTGGTTGGGCTTGCGCTGTTTGGCGTGGCCACGACGGCAGTGGCGTGGTCCGCGATGGCGCAGTATTCGTTTTACCCGCAACTATCGGTGCCGGCGCCGTGGCTGGGCTATGTCGTATATGCGGCCTGGATGGCGCTGCCCTGCGTGCTGTACGCGATTGACGAGAAGAGGTTTGGCTGATGGCTCGGTTGGACGGGAGCATGATGGCGGGCGTGGCGTGCGCCCCGGATACGCCGGCGATTGAGGTGCGGAGCCTGAGCTTTTCCTACCCTGGGGCTGATGCTGCGGTGCTCGAGGGACTCGACTGGTCTGTTCCCCAAGGTGCATTTGCGCTGCTTGTTGGCGGTACCGGATCGGGTAAGTCGACGCTGCTGTCGCTGCTCAAGCCCGAGATCGCTCCGGCGGGCGAGCGCA